>JAFGGA010000009.1 GCA_016930835.1 Deltaproteobacteria bacterium | reverse complement strand
TCTATCCAGTACTGGATACGGGACCGGGGTGACGACTTTTTACGAGTTCGTCAAAGGTGATCATTTGCAGTCGCGTAACCAAAAACTTGGCTGGTCATTCCGCGACTTGATCGCGGAATCCAATCATTTGGATTTAGAAAAATCTAAATCGTTACATTTAACAAAATCACGTCATGCAGGCTATTTTGAAAGGATATCCAAGATGGCAATGAAATCCGGCTATGACGAATTGAAAAGGCGAGTCCGGAAACTGGGAAAAATGAAACGGGAGCACACACGCGTTTTAAGCAGGCAGTGCTGTATCGGTTCAGTTTGAAAAGCGGATCACCGCCATATCGACCCAATTCATCAACCTGCCTTTATCCGATATTGATGAGGAAGAGCTTGAGAAACAAACAAAAGCCCTACAGCTTGGGGCTACCCTGGCGGACCAGGTCGCAGAGATCACGGGAACATGATTTTGCATGAGAAAGCTCATCAACAGGAATTTTCCAGGAGATCCACTTCCCCTGTATCCAGTCTGTAAAAGGCGGGCATGACCTTAAGTGTCCCGGATCGGACCGCGCTTGAAATAATGGGACCTGTCCGACTGATTTTCTCGGATACAAGTTTAGCATTGATCTTGGCCGTATTTTCAATCAGATCCCCCTGCAACGCCCTTGCCTCATCCAAAGCCGGCTGGATGGCGGCGGCCAAGACCGGCAGCTCGCCGGGCAATGGGTTCCCGGCGGCGGTTGCAGTCACCGCGCCACAATCCGTGTGGCCCAATACCAGTATGAGCGGTATGCGCAGGTGCTCTACGGCATACTCGATACTCCCCATGACCATACGACCGGCGATATTACCGGCCACCCGGACCACAAAAAGCTCTCCCGGGCCTTGATCGAATATCAGTTCTGGCGGGACCCTGGAATCCGAACACCCCAGTATCACCGCAAACGGATTCTGACCCCCTAATAATCTCAAACGGCATTCATCCATTCGTTCGGAAGGATTCATTTTGGACTCAACAAACCGCTTGTTTCCCTCCATTAGTCTTTCAAGTGCAATTTCACTGGTAGCCATAGCGGATTTATGGTTCAATTTCTTCATCATCACGCCACCTTTCATATGATAATAGGTCTATATTTGGTTATGTCTTGTGGTTAAACAAGAGGAATTTACTCATTATCAATCTTCATTGCAATAGGTGTCACGGGCAGGATCACTGTAAAGGTCGTGCCTTTTCCCTCCGTGCTGCTAACTTGTATCCGACCTCCGTGCTTGGCGATAATGCCTTGAGACACGCTGAGGCCCAAGCCTGTCCCTTTCCCTTTGCTCTTGGTGGTAAAAAAGGGGTCAAAAATCGATCCCAGGACGTGATCCGGGATGCCACTACCAAAATCAATCACCTTGACCGCTGCATAACCGGGTTCATCCGCCGGCAATAACAAGATCTGAATTTCACCCTCATTTGGTGATGCATCGATGGCGTTTAGGATGAGGTTCAAAAAGACCTGCCTGAGCTGTTGGCCGTCCCCATGAATGTGACACAAGTGGCCAACGGTCTGAAATCGGATCTTCATTCGGGTCAACTTAATTTGGTTGGATGCCAGGTGGATGGTATCCTTGAGGAGCTTCTCCAGGTCCAAAGTCTCCATCTGTGAACTGCTCTCCCGGGCGAAATCCAGGAGATTACGAATAATATCCTTTGCACGGTCGGCTTCACTCACCACATCACTCATCATCTCTTTGCGTTCATCTACTGAAAGATTATCAAAATCCTCCAGAAGCATGTGTGCCGTGAGGGTGATGTTGTTTAGTGGATTGTTCAGCTCATGGGCGATTCCTGCGGTAAGCGTACCGACGGCTCGCATCTTATGGGATTGGATAAGGACGGTCTCTCGACTCTCCAATTCCTGCATCATATAATTAATGGCCAAGGCCAGATCCGTGAATTCATTACGAAAACGACGGCTTGGCATGATCGGGGTGAAATCCCCCATGGCTATTCGTTTGGAGTGATCGGCAAAACGACGGATGTGGCCCAGTATTTGACTTCCCAATAAATAGGCATTAAGAGCCATAAAAATAAGCAGGCATATAAATGAAAAAATATGGATGCTTCGGGCTTTCAATATGACCCTTGTGACGGAATCCCTTTCACTCGCCATCATATCCTGTGCATAGGAGATCATCTTTTGACCTTGGTCTCTTAAACCTAATTCCATCTCCTTCTTTTGAATGAGATAGTCGAGTGTTTTATCCTTCGCTTCCTCTAAAGAGGCCAGTCGCTCCAAAATTTCTTCATAATGGCTGATATTTGTTAAAATAGTATCTTGTACATCTTTACCCTGAATTTTTATGAGTTCATTGGCGTTTCGTTCCAGGATATCCTTGGCCGTGTATACATTTTCCAAGGCATCGCTGAGATTCGTGCCGTAGAGGAAAAAATTCTTTTCAAAACGACGGGCCTGTTGGATTTCAATGACGTAGTCGTTGACGATTTCCAGAAATATGAGTTTGTTTTCGATCTGATATATCGTTACAAGGAGAGCGGTTCCAATGGCCACGGCGATCAGGAACACCAAAAAAAACCCCAGGGAGATCTGAAGACGCAAACTGAATTCTCGGCGGCCCAAAAGGGCTTCCCGAGCCTTGTTGACGGCATCCATCTGTCTATAGCGTCCTACCAGTATCCGCTGAGATCCGGATCCATCCGTATTATCCAAGTCTGCACCGGTCATTCAATTACCTTTTAGGAGACAAAAAATTTACTTATCCTATTTCGAATCGGTATCAAAATCGATGGGCCGACCCAACGCCTTGGCCGCCTTCGCAATAACTCGCCTGAGGTCATCGGGTTTAAAAGGCTTCGCGATGAAATCAAAGGCGCCCTTTTCCATGGCCTCTCTTGCAAGGGCCATCATCGCATATCCCGTAATCATGACAACTTTGGTTCGAGGCCATCTCTTGGCTACATAATCCAGAACCTCCATTCCATCTATCTCATCCATCCGGATGTCCGTCACGACAATGTCGAATTCTTTTTCTTCGATTCGTGTCAATGCTGATTTGGGTTCCTCAAAGACCTCCACTTCACAACCAATCTTGGACAGAGCCGGTTTCAATCTCTTACCCACAATGGGTTCATCATCTAAGACCAGAACCTTCAATTTTTCGGGCATAACAACCTCCTTATATGAATCATTCTATTCGTGACCAAGGGATTTTTCAGGCTTATCGAAAGCTCTCCGCGGCCTGCCGGACGATATCGTTTATGAAGTGAACCTCCACATAATCTACACCGTCGATCCCTCCCACCAACTCTTTGATGGCAGCGGTCTTTTTCTTTCTCTCCCGCTTCAAGGTCTTTACCTTCACCGTTATGGTCTTATCACGAGCCGTCACACTGGCCTCAGGATGATCCTTAATGATGGACGCCCTCACCCTGCTCTCGAGCTCTAGATCCTCCAAACATTTGATTGAATAGGTCATGGGCTTAAATTTCTTGTATTTGATAACCCCGGCGATAGTCTTAACGGCCTCTTTAGCGGTTATTTGATTCAGACTGATGACCAGATCATACCTTGATGGATCGGTCTCATCCATTTGAAATGCCTGGAGACACCACTGATGGCGCTGCTTTTCCATGCGTTTCATTATTTTTTTGGCCTTATCAGCGGAAATATCTCGTTGGGATGCCAATATCTGCAACCGCTCCATTTCACTCGTAATGATCCGTACCTTCAAGATATGGGAAACCCCCATTACATAGAGATGCGCAGCTAAGCCATGGCATACCATCTGGTCTTCCATTAACCGGCCAAGGGTGGCTTCTTGTATAAACGCCAGCCATTGTCGCCACACCCTTGATGTACGCCCGAACGAAGATGGAAGTGTATCAAGTACCTTTTTCAACTTATCTTTATCAAGATTTCGTTTGGTTGCAACCGCGGAAAGGACATCCTCGGGATCCATATACGTGTAGCCCAGGAACTTAGCCGTCTCGTCGGCAATCCTGCGACCGGTTTCAGGGGAATCCGAAGCAATAATAATACTGGACATGTTTTTTCCTTTCGTAAAGATTGATATTAACAGTCTCAAGATAGAATGAACATCGGTTTCTTGGATGAAACTTCATCCTAAAAATTGGGCGGCTTGTGATCTTACGGACCACCACTGGGTGGGCCGTTCCAAGACTCCTGGCATGTTTATTTTATTTTGAGATCCTTATTCAGATCTGGACATTTTTAACGAAATCCACCTAGACGGCGTTAGCCGGGACTGGTATGCCACCGTGGACCTCTATATGATGAATACCTCGGATTTTTTCGCCCAAGGTCTTTACCCGGTTCCTCAATTTTTGCGTAGAACGATCTTTATCTTTGGCGTAGACCACGACATTGCCGTAATCGCTGGAGACGTATATATCAAAGAATTCATCCACCAATTCCGCTTTGATTCGGCAAGCCAAGGCCAAGTCCTCCATTTGTTTCATGGATGCATCTGTTGTTTTAAAGGCGTCTCGGCATGCTGCCTGACTTATGAAATCGACCGCATCCTCCACCGTTAATTTATGAATATGAACAACCAGATCGTAAAGAGAGCTATCCCAAGGGTCTGCTCCAAACAGGCTCCGTGTCCATTTCCGCCGCTCCTGATCATCTTTTAAGATCAGTTTACGGGCGTCTGATTCATGACAGCCTTCCCGCTCCATCTCCGCTTTGACTCTTTCACTAAAATCAGAGATAATCCGGACCTTAAGAACGTGCGGTACTCCTTTTAACAACAGATGCCCCGCTAAACCATGATACACGACATTATCCCGCTTCACCCGCTCAGTCAAAGCACTCTGGAAATAAGCAATATAACTTCTTTTATCATGGCCGAAGCGATCAAGAAGGGTGGGAGCATCATGGATGGCCCGTATGAGCTTGACTTCGGGGATATTGAAATGATCGCTGGTATCCAGTATTACATCCCGACTAATACAGTCATAATGAAGTCTCTCGGCGACCTTTTCGGCGACTTCTTTCCCTTTGCTATAAGAGCCTCTTGATATGGTTATGATTGCCATTTTCCCCCCTCCTTAATCTACTGCTACTCCAGACGCTTCTCCTCTATTAAACACCGTAAATCAAATAGATCGTACCGATCATTACAACGAGAAAAACGATACTGATGATGGATCCGGCTTTCATGAAATCCGTGCTCTTGTATCTTCCCGGCCCCATATAAAGCGCATTAACTTGGTGTGTAGGCAAGATAAAGGAATTGCTCGTGGCCAGTCCCACCACCAGAGCCGCCATTCTTGGATCAAAATGGGCGGCGACTGCCAGGTTTACGACCAATGGAATGAGCAGGACCGTTGCACCAACATTGGAAATAACAAGAGTAAAAAGGGTTGAAAGCACACCGATAACCATAAGCAAAATAATCGGATCGACCGGACCCAAGGTCAAAAGGACCTTGCCCGCGATCCAAGCGGCGGTACCGGTCTTTTCAGTAGCAATGCCCAAAGGAATCAAGCCGGCCAAAAGGAAAATAGTCCGCCAATCTACGGAATCATATGCCTCTTCGATACTCAGTACCCTGGTTATGATCATGCCCAGGGCGCCCGTCATCAGGCATACTGAAAGCTGGATCTTGAATACCAAAATCATGACAAGCGACATCGCCAGCCAAAAAGCCGCGAAAGCGGCTTTTTCGGGACGCATCTGTTCAACGTCAATCGGTGTCGTGAAAAGCAGATCCCCTTCCTTTTGAAGAATATGGAGCCGGCTCCAGGTTCCATGTAAAACAATCACATCCCCCAACATAAGAACCAAATCATCAATTTCCGCGCGATAAGTCTCTTCATGTCTGCAAATCGCAACCGGTGTAACTCGAAATCGATCCTGTAAATTGAGTTCTTTGAGCGTTTTACCGATTAATGACGATCTTGGCGCGATGACGGATTCCACAACACCGGTTGCCTGATCCGACATTTCATTTTTAAATACATCAAGTTGATCTTTGAGGATCATCCCCTCCTTTTCCGCCATTCGTTGAACATCTTTTTTAAGACCGTGAACCACAAGGTCGATGTTTGAGCGAAGCACCACTTCAGGAGCTGGATAAGTAACGATAAAATCAGGTTGTTCGGTCATGGCCACCACATTAACCAAAAAACGACGCTTTAAATCGCTTACGGTGATGGGGTCCCTGTAAAGGGTGAAATCCTCCGGGGTGTGAAGTTCAAAATCATTTCCGATTTCCCCCAATAACATGTTCACCTCACCCCGCACTTCATCACTTGCATCCACTCTACCCTTAGGCAGAATGAAGCGCCCCAGGATGACGAAACAAAGAATTCCACTGATGACCAAGGCCAGGCCAATGGGTGTGACATCGAACAATTTGAAAGGTTCTAGATGGAAAGGCTCTAAAAGATCATTTAAAAGGATCAAAGGACTTGACCCGACCAATGTGACGGTTCCTCCTAAAATAGCTGAAAATCCTATTGGCATCAGCAACTTGCTCATGGGGATCTTGAGTGATTTGCTGATGCGCTGTACGGCAGGAAGGAAGAGGGCCGCGGCACCGATATTTTGCATAAAACTGGAGATACCCGCTACGGTAAGCGAGATGGCAATAACGATTCGGCTTGGACTTTTTCCGGCGACTCGCAAGACAGGTGCGACGATCTTATTGATAATGCCCGTTTTATCAAGTCCCGCACCTATTATGATAACCGCAATAATGGATACGACTGCATTGCTGCTCAACCCAATGAAAGCCTCCTTAGGGGAAACCAGATGTAAAAGGGGAAGAGAAACCATCATCAAAATGGCCACCACATCCACTCTTACCCACTCGACAATAAAAAGAAAAACAGCAATACATATCATCATCATGACAAGAATCATTTGATAAGTCAGTGGTTCCATATTTTCCTCTTCCAGTGTATTGGCCTTCTAAACAACGATTTCCAAATTGAGGGGCATTCTAGTATTACATGAATATTTGGTTTGAAACGTTTTATTTATTTCATACCCGGCTATTCTGCCTGGATATGCTTTCCCAACCGTTTCTCATGGGTGTCCTAAATAAATTCAATCCGTCGCAGCGATGGGGGCGGCTCACCCGCCGGAAATATGGCAGGTAAGAAGCCATGCCAGTTTTTGGATGGGCATGACCATGTCTATTGATTTAATACGGACCGGGGGGAAGAAATAATCTCTCTTACTCTTGCCTCCCGGATTCGTTCTTCATGTTCGGCCTTTTTCGAATAGGCCTTGTTAATTTTGGTAACCAACTCCTCGGTCTCACATGGTTTGATCAGGTAATCATGGGCGCCCAGCTTCATGCCTTCAATGGCCGTCTCCACCGTGGCGTGACCGGTCAGCATAATCACTTCCGTTAAGGGTTTAATCTTTTTAATTTCTCTAAGCACATCAATACCGCTTTTCCCCGGCATGGACACGTCCAGGATCACCACGTCAAAGATAAATCCCTTTATTTTTTCAATGGCATCCTCCCCGCTTACGGATATCGTGGTGTCAAAGTCCCGCATGGTGAGACGTTCGGATAATGTTTCGGCGAATTCTTTTTCATCATCGACGATTAATATACGCCTTTTCATAGGGCCTCCTTTCATGAGATACTTTTAGGCAGATTGAGAATAAGCGCACCGGTCTTGCTGTCCACGGTTAAGGTTCCGTTGAGTTCTTTTAAAAGCATCTCCCCGGTTCCTCTCTTGATGTTTGCTTCCAACGTTTCCGGCATGGCATCCAAGCCGGAAACGCGGATCCGTGCGCTGTCACCAGCCTCTTCCCCCGCTAAAACCATTTTTTTGGAAACCGTCATAGAATCCATGGCTGCATTGACGCATAACCACAGCATGTTTTCCAGGACAAAGGGATTGGTTCGTATGGTCACCTCGTTTTCTGAATCCTTTGTCTCCAATACGATGCCCTTCATGGCGACCGGGCGTTCAAAAAGATGTCGCAACAATTGCAGGGTCTGATTCAAATCAATGTTTTCAATGGGTTCGTCCGCACTGTGGGCGAATCGATTCATGTTCTGGACAATCTTATTCCCTCGAATAATCTGATCCCTCATCCGCTTGGACAACCCCTTAAGACGTTCGGGGTCCAAAGGCATACCCTTTTCCGATAGAACAATCAGGTCCTCCAAAAGACCGGCGTTTTCATGGATAATGGCAAAAACATTTTTGATTTCATGGGATAAAGAAGCCACCATCTTCCCAAAAAATTGGATATTGGCATATCCTGTTTTCTCCGTTCCGTTCGTCATGCTCACTCCCTTTCGGGTTTGATGATCTTCTCCATTTTTGCAATCAAGGCATCGATATCCACGGGTTTGACCAGATAATAATCCGTTCCCACATGCTCCGATATGGCCTTAAAATCATGTTCCGACCCGTACCCCGTTAAAAAAATGAATTTCATACCGGGCCTCCTGGCTTCAAGTTCTTTTTTTAAGGTTAGGCCTCCGACTTTAGGCATCTTCACATCCAGAACAGCCACGTCAAAATCTCCGGATTCGAGGCAGCTCAAGGCTTCCGCGCTGGTCGTGGCATAGGTGGCTTCAATGCCGCGGATGGCCAATCGCTCGGCAAGCGTTGAGACAAATTCCACCTCATCATCCACTAATAGAACACGCATCGGTTTCCTCCTTTGATTTCATCTTCAACGGGAGCAGGATGGTAAAACGGGTTCCCTTGCCCACTTCACTACTCACGGTAATTTGTCCACCCAGTTCGTGAACAAGATTGTAGGTAATGGATAACCCGAGGCCGGTGCCTCCCTGTTTGGTCTTGGTGGAAAAAAAAGGCTCAAACACATGGTGGAGGTCATCTTTTGGAATGCCGCAGCCGTCGTCTTCAAATGTAATGGAAAAAATGGTTTTTCCCTCAAGTCTCGCGCGGATATCTAAATGTCCACCATCGTTCACCGCGGCGAAAGCATTATTAATGATATTCAGAAAAATCTGCTGGATCTTGCCACGGTCACTCTCAAACAAAGGAATATCATCCGATATATCCTGCATAATGGTCACGGACCGGTGTTCAGCCTCTTTATCCAGGAAGCTGAGAACTTCGCCCAATACCTCCTTAAGGTTGATCGGCTCTATCGTGGCTTCCAGATTGCGGGCGAAATTTAAAAGTCTTTTCGTGATGATCCCAGCTCGTTTGACGCAACGAAGGATCGATTCCACAAGACCCACCAGTTTCGGGTCCTCTGTATATCGCTTCTGATAAATAAATAGGTCTTTGATAAGGCCCGCTTTTTCGTTGATGACAGCGAGGGGGTTGTTGATCTCATGGGCCACGCTGGCCGCCAACCGGCCTATGGAGGCCATCTTGTTTGCGTATTCCACTTCATGAAGGGTCATAACCCGTTTTTCATCCGCGAGCCTCATACGTCTTACCATATAGGTGGCCATTGCCAGTATAACGGAAAGGATGATGGTGCTACTGACGGCAAGAAACGCAATGAGATTCAATCGCGTCTTGAACCACGGTTTCATGAGCTCATATTTATCCTTAACGATCATCAGGATAAAAGGGGTTTCATCAATGAATCGATACCCCACCAGGAGATCCCTCCCATTGGGTGAATGCCCTTCCAAGATCTCCGTCTTGGGTGAGTATTGTGGGACCGCTAAAAGGATGGGATCAAGCACCTTCCCGTAATTACGCGACGGTGTCTGAAGAATGCCTTTGCCGTTGATCAAAAATGCATCCCCTTTTCCGCCCATCTCCAGATCCGACAGCAGGTTTTCAAATGGCGCGATTCCAATGGCGGTTCTCAGGATATAAAACGTTCCATCTTTTTCATCACCTTTAACCGCGATAATCATATGTGGGACCTGACGATATCCCAAAAAAACGTCACTGATATAAACGCCATGTTCCATAACCTGTTTGTACCATTCCTGTTGGCTGTAGTCTCTTCCCTCCAGATCATAGGGACCGATATAACCTCTCTGGCGCCCCGCGTCATCGATGACACCGATATCCACGAAACCGCCACCGAAGCTCTTTTTAAGGTTATCCAGTATGATGGAAAGCCTCTCCGGGTCATTTAATTGTTTGAACGTGTGGTCATGAACGATATACGATAAGGCGGATTTACGTTCAGACAAAAAGAAGGAGATAGCCCGTCTGGTATTGGAGACAACCTGCGTGGTCCGCAATTCAAATTCAGACTCAATGGCATGCTGGGTAACCTGGTAATCAACAATGGTAATGAAAATTAAAGGCACAAGGGCAACCCCGCTGAGGAGGAGGACGGCCAGCTTCCAGATCCAGCGATAATTAAACAGATATCTGGGATCGCTTGGGGTATCGACTGCCTGATTTTTAAAAGGAAATAATATCTTATCTTTTATGGTCATTATCCCGATGTATCCCCGCCTGATTATAACGTCCCTTTTTTCTCCCGGATACGTTCATTGGCCTTTTTGATGGTTCGGCTCAGATCATCGATGTCCACGGGCTTTTGAAGATAAGCAAATGCACCCAATTCCATGCACGTTTTCTTATCCGCCTCAGATCCATGCCCGGTTAATATAATGACCTCAATATCCGGCTGCGTCTCTTTCACTCTCCGAAGGACCTCAATACCATCTATGCCCGGCATCCTCAGGTCAAGGATCATTACCTCCGGTTCATCCTCTTTAATCATCTCGAGGGCTGATTCACCGTCATAGGCCACCGCTGACCCCATATCCCGCATGAGCAGACGTTCGGATAACGTTTGGACAAACTCCCTCTCATCATCCACTAAAAGGACCTTTGAGGGCATATCGAAATCAAAACGCCGATAAATATCCGTCTGATGGAAGCCCGGTCCCACCTTCGTCTTAACCTTTTTCACTCCAGGGACCTGGGCGACGATGGATTGAAGTTCTTCCTCCAGACGGTTTAACATCAGAACATGCTTATTAATGGTCAGGAGCACCTCACCATCACGCGCATGCACCTCCACATCATGCCCTTCCTTAGCAAGGACCACTTCCACGTCGGCCGCGAGCAAAAAATCGGCCACCAATCGTTTCGAGTGCTCTGAAGGGCTGACGACATCCTTCCGGAGGTTTTCCAATATCAGATCAGGGATCTCGGTCAAGGGAGTCTTGTCCACGGGGACCAGAATATCATACAAGGATGGGTCCCAAGGATCCTTCTTACCATACACGGTGTTGATCCAAGAGGCGCGGTCTTCATCATGTTTATGTATCGTCTTAACGGCCTCTGCCTCGGGCATGCCTTGTTCTTCTTCAGCCGTTTTGATCCTGGACGACATATCCGCAATCAGGCAGACACGAAGGACATGCGTGATGGATTGCGGAATAAGATGCACGGAAAAGCCTTCAAGGATCAGGTTATCGTCCTGCAACAACCTGCCCAATGTCGATTTGAGATGGGCCATGGATCTTTCCTTCTCATGGGTGAACCGATTGAACATGGAAGTTTTGGAGGAAAAGACCCGTTCCATTTTATTGACCTCGATTCCTGAATCCTTGCTCGCGCGAGAAATAATATCCGCATCACCCATCAACCGGTATCCGGTCTTGGCTGCGAGATCTTGATTAATTCGGCCTTCTTGACAAAAGGTACCGCTGAATAAACTGATGATTGACATAACAACCCCCTTTATAGAGACTAAGCTTCACTAAAATAACACTGACGTATAAGCGGACATTCGCGCTCATCACCCAATCGATGCGCCTCATGGTGAACCGATTGAATGGCCTTCTCCATCGTTGGATAGATATGATCTTCCCCCAGCTTTTCAGGAAAGTGCGTACGTTTTAGTACCATCATAACGGCCTCATTGACCCCGCTCAATGAAATATCCACCCCGGCACTCCTGACCCTATCCACTAATAGAGAGAGGGTCTCTTCACCGGATGCATCAATATCATTTATCCCATTGGAAACCAGGACGATATGTTTGAGTTTCTCCTTGGATCTCATGATCTCCATGACCTTGTCTTCCAAATAACTGGCATTGGCAAAAAATAAAGGTCCGTCAAACCGGACCATGGAAATATATGGACATTCCTTAAGCCCATGGGTTTCCGCGCATCGAAGCGCTTCATCATCGGCCCTGGAGAGCGAAGCCACCGTAGGCCGCATACTCTTATATAAAAATACGATCAAAGAGAGCGCCACTCCGATTATAATCCCCTTGTCCAGGTGGGGTGCAAACCATAAGGTACCGACAAAAGAGATTATGGAAATGGCACCATCATACCATTGGGCCTTCCAGGCATGCACGAACCCACTTACATTCACCAACCCGATGACCGCCATCATGATCACTGCGGCGAGTACCGACTGGGGTAAATGGTAAAGGAGAGGTGTGAAAAAGAGAAGCACGATAACCACAGCCAAGCTTGTAAAGACGCTTGAGAGCCCTGATACCGCGCCGTTCTGAAGGTTTACGGCAGATCTGGAGAACGATCCGGATGTTGGGTAACTCTTGCCGATCGCGCCAAAAATATTGGCCAAGCCTTGTCCGATCAGTTCCTGGTTGGGATCCAACCTCTGCCCTGTTTTTGCCGCCATGGCCTTGGCAATGGAGATGGCCTCCATAAAGCCAACCAAAGAAATAATCACCGCATAGGGGAAAAGGTAGCCCAGGACACCCATATTGATCTTAGGCACGGTCAACGACGGAAGGCCTTTGGGAATCACACCCACCACAGCGCCCCCACCCGTCATGACAAGCCCATCTTCACGGATGACATTATTACCAACGCGAATTCGCCATATTCGACCATCATGATTGACCCCTTCAGGCAGTTGGTCTTTTCTGTAAAATGCCATAGAACCGTCCGGTTGAGGCACACCGCGGAATAAAAGCCCCCGGATCTCATCCTTATATTCCCGGACCTCGTGCTTAAACTCGGAAATATTCATGGTGAGGATATTGGCGGCACGTTCGGCGTCAAACAATTGAATGATATTATGTTCCTTATTGGCCTTCTCCAAGGCCTCATAGGTCTCATTTCTCTGTTTAGCAGCCGAGTCAATCTTTTTTACCGTAGCATTAAAAGATTTCACTAAAGTTAAAACTTCTGAAGAATGAATGGCCGTTATAGGGACAGTCCGATTATGCTCAAATCCTAGCCCCCAAGAGATCAGTGTGGTCACAGCCACAGCGACTAAGACATTGGGGATCCGAGGTGAAAACCATTTCAACACATACATGATGGCGAAAGCCAATGCCCCCATAAAAAAGGTGGGCCAATGTGTATAGTGAATAGCTGATTGCACGACCTGCAAAATCGTCTCATAGTGGTGTTCTGCATTATCCACATAGACCCCGAAAATCTTGGACAACTGAGAAGAGGCGATAATGAGGGCCCCGGCATTGGTAAACCCGTTGACCACAGGATGAGACAAAAAGTTAATCACCAAACCAAGTCTTAATATTCCCAGGGCAAACTGAAACGCACCCACCATGAGGGCCATCAGGATGGCATAAGCGATATAACCTTCGCTGCCGGCAGTGGCCAGCGGTTCCAGGGAAGCAGCAGTAAAAAGTGATACGATGGCCACTGGTCCCGTTGCCAGCTGCCGACTGGAACCAAACAGGGCGGCCATCATGGGAGGCAGGAATGAGGCATAAAGGCCGTAATAGGGCGGCAACCCGGCCAGTTGGGCATAGGCCATGGATTGCGGTATCAGAACCAAGGCAACGGTCAGCCCGGCGATGGAATCAACCTTGAAATCATCAAAACGGTAGTTGCGAAACCATTTTAAAAAAGGAAAAATCTTTGTCAACATGGATATCTCCAACATTACTGGTTATGTTTGTGTCAATATCTTACGACATGCCTTAACCAATTCATCATAAAGCGTACCAGCATCATAAAGCTTATAGGTATTAAAACGGACCAATCCATCAACCATGGTAAAGATCAGCATGGCATTTTTTTTGGGCGAGACATCCGCAATGGAACCGTCATTCCGGCCTGAGATAATCGCTTTTTCGAATATATCCACCAGATGATCATAAATGGATTCGAGATATTGACCGAAAATAGGGTTGTGCAATGCAAGCTCATAAGCGTCATGCCGATACAGGATCATGAATCGGTCTTCCATGATACTTGCCAAATAAAGATAAAAATCCAGTGCAGACTCCAACATATCGAGTCCATTAGAGAATGAATGATTGTTTACCCACTTCTCGAATTCATCATTAACGTTACTCTTAAATTCTTCTAAAATAGCAAGAAAAAGATCTTCTTTGCTTTTAAAATGATAAAATATGGTCCCTTGAGCGACACCTGTCAACTTGGCCACCTCCGACATGGAGGTCTCCTTATACCCCTTGTCAGCAAAAAGCCGGGTTGCCGCATGAAAAATCGTCTCTTTTCTCTCCAAATAATCCCCCCTAAAACATATTTGACTGATTGATCAGTCAGTTTTAACTGATACGCTTTTTCTAGTCAAGAGAAAAATAAACTCGACAGTAATTTTAATGATTTTTTGAAAACTCGATACAAAGAACCACGCTTATGGTTGCATATTTAGCGCAAAACTTCTATTCTGACCTAAATCTCAGGCATTGCGGGACAATCGATATTTCCAAATGATCAACACCATCATAAAAAAAATCACATACCCTGTGATCCTTTCGGGTCTTTTTTATCGGATCGTAAAGACCATGTTCCTCCAAATCGGCAAGGGACGTATTGTTATTCGAAAAACCATCCTTCACCAAATCTATTTTTGCGCCGTGGAAATCCTTCTTTTGCTGGGTACCATCGGTATTATCTTTGGGGCCCTGGTCATCATCCAGAGCCTGGCCCAACTTTCCAAGGTCGGTGGGTCCGAGGCATTGGGGCAATTTCTTGTGGTGATTATCATACGAGAACTCGGACCCATGATTACCGCCATTATCGTGATTCTTCATTCCGGGACTGCCATTGCCACGGAAGTCGGCTACATGACGGTTCTGGGGGATATCAGGGCCATTACCATGAGGGGAATAGACCCTATCCACTTTGTGGCCGTTCCGCGCCTTCTAGGCCTGACCATCGGGATGCTTTCTCTGTTGATCTATTTTGATGTGGTGGCGCTGCTCGGAGGATTCCTGGTTTCTTGGTTTTTTACCGGCATCCCTTTCTACAATTTTATCATGAACGTGGCCACGATCATCGGTGGCGACGACATCATGATCGGGTTCATTAAGGCCGCCTTTTTTGCGGCCATCATCGTGGTGATTTGTATTTTCAGGGGTTTCGGGGTGGAAGGGAAAATCACGAAACTACCGGTGGCTATCTCCAGATCAGCCATTGAATGTTTCCTTTTTATCCTTATTGTGGATATTATTATTTCGGCGATCTTTTATCTATGAAACCTCATGCAATAGAGTGTATAAATATCAGTTATCAAAAAGACGGCCATCTCCTTCTAAAAGATGTTAATCTCGCCCTATCGCCCGGACAGCGCGTAATTCTCTACTCCGAGTCCCGCCTGGCCGCTTCCATATTTCTCCAAATCTGCGGTACTCTTCTGGAACCGAAAACAGGGAAAATGTGGCTAAACGGTGAATACATTAATTTTAAAAACGAAAGAATACTCTTGAAATTAAGGAGAAAGATTGTTTTTAATGACAGGCGGACATCCCTTATTCAGAATTTAACCGTTTTTGAAAACATTGCGCTTTCCAGCGTCTATCACGAGAACCTCTCACCAAAAGAAGCGCACATGCTTCTGGATCCTCTTGTTAAGATGTTTAACCTGGAAAGACTGCTCCCGTTGAGACCCTCCGACCTTGATCCGGGAATGAAGCGGCGGATACTATACGTCATTGAAGCGACGAAAAAGCCCGAACTGGCCATTTTTATCCAACCCGAAAGTGATAACGATCGGCCTTTATATATGCTTCTCAATTATTTACAGGAAGCCAGTGACTGTGCCTGCATGATCTACACGGAGAGCATGTCATTGATCGAGAGATGGGGGGATGAGGTGGTTGTGTTAAAAGAGGGGGTGCTGTCACCACCGATGGACAAGGCCTCGTTTCTTGTTTCTTTAAAAGAAGAACCAAATGAAAAACTGAACACCCAGGGATAGGAAAATCAATATGAATCTTGATCTAAAATCAAGAGAGCAAGTTGTCGGTATCTTTTTGGTGGTTACGCTGTTTATATTGACGGGCGCTATTGTGTTTATCGCCCAGGGCAAGAACTGGTTCAGGGAGCATGAACGGTATTATACCTATTTCAAAGAAGGATATAATTTGGCGCCGGGATCTAAAGTGACCTTGTTCAATACACGCATCGGAAAAGTTGTCGGAGCAGAGATCACTGAAGATAACCGGGTTAGGGTGGAGATCAGTATCCTGGCCGAATTCGCATCCAGGGTCAGAAAAGATACCATTGTGACCGTAAAGAGCCCGACCATTATTGGGAGTGAATATATCGCCATCATGCCGGGAACCCCGGACCTTCCCCTTATACCACCGGGAAACGAAATCCCCTCAAAGGAGAAGAAGGCGTTGGGCGACTATATGGAGGAATTCAAGGTCGAGGAAAAGCTTCAACTTGTTGTGGATATCATCACCAATATCAAAGAAATCACGGACCAGCTAAAAAACCCGGAAGGGGATCTTTTTAAGACATTAAACCATATCGAACAACTTTCCGCCAGCCTGAAGGCGCCTGATGGCCCCTTGTTCGCAGCCCTTGAAAACATTCGTGAGGCCACCGCCAAACTGAAAGACCCCCATGAAGGCCTCTTTCAAACCCTTGACAACCTGGCCTCCATCAGCGCGAAGATGAAAGACGGGGAAGGCACGGTGGGAAGGCTGCTGGTAAAAGAAGATCTATATCAGCAGATTGATAAAGAGGTTCAGAAGGTTGATGCCATTTTAAGCGATTTACAAACCCTCAGCGCGGGGCTCCCGGCAGTGCTCACGGAATTGGAAATGCGGATAAAAGAACTCAAAGACCCGTTTGACTCACTGGGTGCGGCACTCCAGGACGCACCCGAGGTAATGGGCGCGATTCGCGGCGAGCTGAATGAAATCGGCAAGATAATCGAATCCTTGAAGGAAAATTTCTTGATCAAAGGCAACCTTCCCCAGCCTTTGGAAGAAAAAACCATCCCGTATGAAGGGAGGGGGGAATAACGTGAGAAATATCATCATTACTGTTCTAGTCCTCATCATCCTTGTATCCTGTTCATCCTCGGAAAAGAAGGTCGAAACCAATTGGATCTCAAAGGATGCAGACCGAAGGATGGAACAAGGGATTGACGCCTTCAACAACCGCTCCTTTGATAAAGCCGAAAAGGACTTCTTTTTGGCCTTGCGATCTTACATCCTCGTGGATGATCAATACGGGCAGGCATCGGCCTATCTAAATCTCGGATCATTATACATGGTAAGGCAACAGCCGGACCAGGCATTACCCGTTTTTCAAAACGCCTTTGATATCGCAACCCGGATCAATGACCAGGCATTACGAATCGACGCTGTATCATCTTTAGCGGGTTTACATATCTTTACGGGTGACCTTGTTAAGGCCGAAGAGCTGATTTCGCAAGGCCTTGAATCAGCCGGCAAGACCGCCCTTCCCGGGAGAGAAGCGACCCTCCTCAATCACCTGGGAACCTTGAACCTCAAGAAAGGCGATTATCAGAGCGCAAAGAAAAACCTCAATGATGCCCTCAAGCTCAATCAAGGGATTGCAAACAAGGCCGGGGAATCGGCCAATTATTTTAACCTGGGGCTTGTGAGCATGGCCTTGCGGGATTATGAAACAGCGGCAGCCTATTTCAATCAATCCCTGAGCATCAATAAGGAACTGGAAAAACCCGACTACATTGCCAAAGATCTTGAAAAACTCGGAGATGTATCCCTTCAAAACAACCGGAGAAAAGACGCCCTCTCCTACTATACACGGGCATCCCTGATCCATCAGCAACTGAAGAATGAAAAAGATCTGGAACGACTGACTAAAAAAATCCAAGTTGGCGATCAATGAAGAAAATCATCTTGGAGCAAACCGTCCAGGATCTGAATGGTTTGCACGTATCAAATTGCTGGACAGGATGAAAAGATTTCCAGGCTATCGCGCCCCGCAATGACAATACGACACGTCATGAGTTCAGGACGGGCTCAGGGCTTTTCTTCTGACTACTGACTTCTGCCTCCTGACTACTGACTACTGACTTTTGACTTCTCTCCCCGCGAGGGAGGAGGTTAAGGTAAAGGGGATTGGAGTATTTGCTAAACTTATGGCTGCGAATCCAATCATATGGCCCACCCGCCTATTCATCACCGGCACGGACACAGGGGTCGGAAAGACCATGGTATCCGCCATCCTCATGATGGGCCTGAATGGCTCATACTGGAAGCCCATACAAAGCGGCCTTGAGGAAATAACGGATACGGAATGGGTTCAGGGAAAGACCGGCATCCCAAAGGAAAGGGTTTTCCCTGAGACCTACCGGTTACAGCGTCCCCTCTCCCCCCATGCCTCAGCCAAACATGAAGGTGTGCGAATCGATCTTGAGGCATTTCACCTGCCCGATGTTGATCCAAGCCATCACCTGATTGTCGAAGGTGCCGGCGGCATCATGGTGCCCTTAAATGAGCAACATCTGATGTTGGACCTCATGAAAAAGTTACAACTGCCCATCCTTCTGGTAGCCCGCGGTTCCCTGGGCACCATCAACCATACCCTGCTTTCTTTGGAGCAATTGCGACGACACAACCTGGATATTTTAGGCGTCGTTATGAATGGAGAGAAAAATCCCGATAACCGGCAGGCCATTGAATATTACGGTAATACACAAGTCTTGGCGGAACTGGAGCCATTGCCCGAATTAACGATCAGAAGCCTGAAAGAGGCATTTTTGAAGTATTTTTAAGAAGGTAACAATCTAGGTTTTCCTAAATCCATAGGTGCGCGCCAAGTTTTTCAAAAATCTAAAATGGTGCTTAAGAAGAAGTATTTCATCCCCAAGACGCATTCAAAATTCGGGCTGCGTCTTTGGCGAAATAGGTGAGGATGAGATCAGCCCCGGCCCTTTTGATGGAGATCAGCATCTCCATCATGACCTGCGTCCCATCAATCCATCCCTTTTCCTCTGCCGCCTTGACCATGGCATACTCACCGCTCACATTGTATGCCGCCAACGGCAATACGCAATCTTCACGAACGCGCCGGATAATATCCAGATAGGGCAACGCGGGTTTGACCATAATCATATCAGCCCCCTCTTCCATATCCAGGGCGGCCTCTTTTAGGGCCTCAAGGGCATTGGCGGGATCCATCTGATATCCCCTTCGATCCCCGAATTGAGGGGCGGAATCCGCCGCCTCCCTGAACGGACCGTAAAACGCCGAGGCGTATTTAACGGCATAGGCGAGAATCCCGGTATCATGAAAGTGGTTAGCATCCAATTCATCCCGGATAGCCATCACTCGGCCATCCATCATGTCCGACGGAGCCACAAAGTCCGCACCGGCCTTGGCATGGGTCAATGCCTGACGGGCCAAAACAGCCAGGGTGGCATCGTTGTCCACATGCCCGTCCTTGAGAACACCACAGTGACCGTGATCCGTATACTCACATAAGCATACATCCGTGATCACGACCATGTCGGGGAACTTCTCCTTAATGGCCCGAACCGTTTGTTGAATAATGCCTTCTTCATCATATGAGCAGCTTCCAATGGGATCTTTGGTCTCGGGAATGCCGAATAAAATCACCGACGGTATCCCCAAAGATTGAATGTCTCCGATCTCTTGGATGATGGTATCGACTGAAAATCGAAATTGCCCGGGCATGGATGGGATGGGTTCTTTGATATCGCGGCCATGTTGCACAAAAAGGGGATAGATCAAATCTTTCGGAGAAACATGGGTCTCCCTCACCATCTCCCGTATGGCCGGTGTCCGTCTGAGTCGTCTGGGACGAATGAACATAATAGCATGTTCCTTTAAAGCTGGTTCAGGTTTCAGCGTTCAGGGTTGAAACCAATATTCTTTAAACCGTATACCGTATACCCTACACCTTATACCTCTTGCTCGAATCCTTGTCATCGCACTATTAAATTAGAGATAATCCAAAACATTCAAACATTGCAATTAATGATCCGCTATTTCTTCATCTGTCAGATAGCAGGCCGGATCAGGAGCCCAGAGATCGCCGGTTGCCGCTTCCGCGCGGACCCTGAAATTCCCGCCGCAGATATCCAACCATCGGCAGGTTGCGCAACGACCGGTGACATGTTTTTTCTTGTCTTTTAGTCGAGCCATCAAAGGATTGGTCAAATCGGTCCAGATTTGGCTAAAGGGCCGTTCCAAAACATTTCCAAAACTATAGTGTCTCCAAAATTGGTCGGCATAAACCGCTCCGTCCCAACTGATGCACCCTATACCCCTGCCCGAGCTATTCCCTTCATTCATTTTGAGAAGCTCCAGGACATCATCCTGTCTGGGGTTGTTCTCCTTTTTCATCCGCAGATAGAGATAGGGGCCGTCCGCGTGATTATCCACGGTCAATACCTCTTTTTGAATGCCTCGATCATGAAGATCCTTTGTTCGATCCATTATGAGATCCACCACTTGCCGGGTTTCATGATGATCGAGGTCCTGATCCATTATTTGGGAAGCGCGACCGGCATAGACCAGGTGATAAAAACAGACCCTGGGGATATCTTCTTCCTCGAGGAGATCAAAGATAGGCCCCACTTCATCTTTATTGAGCCGGTTGATGGTGAACCGGAGTCCGACCTTGAGCCCCTCATTCCGGCAATTTCGAATGCCTTGCAGGGCATCCCGAAAAGCGCCTTTGTACCCGCGGAATTGATCATTCACCTTTTCCATACCGTCCAGGCTCACACCCACGTAGGATAGGCCGACTTCTTTAAGGGCCTTGGCCTTGTCTTTTGTGATCAATGTACCATTGGTGGAAATAACCGCCCGCATCCCTTTATCCACGGCATAGTGGGCCAGATCAACAAGATCCGGACGGATCAAGGGTTCTCCGCCCGAAAAAAGGATCACTGGCACCCCGAATGCGGACAGGTCGTCGATAACCTCCATAGATTGAGCCGTGGACATTTCCTTTTCCTGGCTTTTCGCCACGGCATGGGCATAACAATGCACGCATTTCAGGTTACAGGCCCTCGTCACATTCCAGACCACAACGGGCTTTTTATCCTCCGAGAACTGGAGGAGATGCGAAGGGAGGCGGCTGGATTGCCGACCATAACGGAGGGTGTCGGAGGGCTCAACGGTTCCGCAATATAATTTGGATATGCCGATCATGATTCAATCACTGAGCCTTCGTGGTCCTGTTTGAGGAGAAAATCCTGGCGCTCATCCTTTCGAAAATATTTCTTAACGAGTCTGTTCATGAATTGATCCGAATCCCTGATCGCCTCGCAGGTAATATCAAACGTATCCACACCGGCGCGATCCCTGACCAGTTTGAGGCCGTATTCCAATTTTTTGATCAGGAAAAAGGCCATTGGGCCGACTTCTTCACCGCTTTCAATGGCTTGGTTGATCAGCGCATGGATGGCACCATTATCAAATGTCACGTGAATGTCCAGCTTTTGGGCCAATGATGCCTCTTCTCGTCTTATGTCTTGATACATCCTGATGTAATCTTCAAATGCGGTGTTTACATCCGATGTGGTCTTAAGGTATAGCTTCGCCACGATTTCAGAAGTTTCCCTATCAATATCCAGGCCGGATAGTTGATAAAAATCCTTTTCCTTGGTCAGGATAAAGGCAATGATATTTTCAAGCTCTTGAGCGGCCACCTTTTGGAAACGTTCCAAT
This sequence comes from Deltaproteobacteria bacterium, assembly GCA_016930835.1. GTDB lineage: Bacteria > Desulfobacterota > DSM-4660 > Desulfatiglandales > HGW-15 > JAFGGA01. The sequence continues at coordinate 6,228 of JAFGGA010000009.1, read as the reverse complement.
CGTTCAGGATCGTCCGGATCCTCTTTTATGGCCCCCAACTCTTGCACCGGATGGTCCACCATCTCCGGCGTAACCAGCAATCGTTTGATATCCGTGGACGGAAGGTGTTTCTCAAACGGGATCAGGACCCTTTCAATGGCACTCACCAGCCCGCGGGCGCCTGTCTTCTCCTTAGCGGCCATTTCCGCTATCTTGACAAGGGCCTCTTCTTCGAATTTGATGTCAATCCCGTAGGCCTTGAAATCCTGCCTCTTGCTGACCACGATGGGATTATTGGGGTTTTTCAAAATCTCCACCAGATCATCCTTGGTCAGTTCATCAAAGACCACCACAACCGGCAGCCTGCCCACAAATTCGGACTCGAACCCAAACTCGATCAAGTCCTTGGCCGTGACCTCCTTCATAATCTCCCATGGGACCTCCGCGGACCTCACGTCCGCTTCAAAACCGATACCCTGACTCTGGAGGCGCCTTTTGATGATATCGGCCAATTCACCGAAAGCGCCACTCATGATAAAAAGGATATTCTTGGTGTTGACCACCTTTTTCTCTTTCTTCCCTGTGCGCCGGTATTGTTCGATGGCCTGGATCTGAGAGACCGCGTCATGAGGTACCTTCAAGTCCACATCCGTTTCTTCCATGGGCTTTAACAAGGCCCTCTGCACACCGGTTCGGGATACATCATGACCGATGATATTCTTGGCTGAGGCGATTTTATCGATCTCATCGATGTAGATGATCCCGTTTTCAGCCAGCTCAATATCATCCTTGGCCTCGTATACCAGATCCCTAACCAGGTCTTCGACATCTCCACCCACATAACCGGTTTCGCTGAACTTCGTAGCATCCCCCTTGACCATGGGGACCCCTATTTTCTGGGCGATCAGTTTGACCATATAGGTTTTACCCACACCGGTGGGACCGATCATGAGCACGTTATTCTTGATCATGCCCACACCCACCGTCTTTTTCCTATCCGCAAATTGTTTCAAATAATGGACTCGGTTAAAATGGGTGCATACCTTGGTAGCCAGAACCGCCTTGGCTTGATCTTGTTTTACGATGAAGCTTTCCAGAAAGGCTTCCAGGTCTTCGGGCAGCAAGTCAAACGTGGATCCTTCCGCTTTATCACCTTTGATCTTTCCGTCATCAGTGGCAAATTCTTGCCCTTTGGGATAAAGAAATGGAGATATGATCTTGATTCGATCTCCATACTTTTTTGACAAATATTCGCTTAGCTCACGTTCGAGTTCCTGCTGATTCGGGAGTTTCCCACCACTTTTATCATTATCTATAGTATCCTTAATCATATTAACCTCATTTTTGTGTATCCATTGATTTCCCATGAAAAAATGCATAAACCATTCCGTTTTGGGAGATAGAAATACACATGCTGATAATATAGGCATGTTTGTAATTTTTTTCAACCTCTATCATTTTAAACCGTAATTTTGCGGCTCGTAAGGTCAATTGGTCAAAGGCCAGGACATCGATGGCCCGTGTTAACGGTAAAGGGTTCGGGGTTCGGGGTTGGAATTTGATGATGGCTTAATGATGGGACAGAGGCAGGATGGTATTGACTCACACCTATAAATCATTTAGAGTGCGGAAACCGATTGGATGCTGGATCCTGGATAAAAAGGCTTTTCACTTTATCTGGCATTCAGCACCCAGTGTCACGTGAGAACCAGGTGCAACAATGAACAATTCACACATTTTTCCAGGTTCCAATTTCTAAGTGTAAAAGATAAAGGAGCAACCTATGGTCTCCCGCCTTGAAACAAGGCTAAAACCTGATTTGATGGACGCCGAGGGAACAAAGATCCGGCAAAAGGCCGCGGATTATTTCAACCTGCGAATAAGAGATATCCGAGTCATACGCGTCCTAACGATCGATGCGAACCTGGATGAACACCAGCTCTACCGGCTCCAACACGATATTTTTACCAATCCGGTCACGGATCTCTCATCCTTTTCTCCCCTGGCCAATGACTTTGACTGGCTCATCTGGGTCGGATTTCGTCCCGGTGTAAGGGACACGGCCGGGAGCACGGCCGTGGAGGCGATTGAAGACCTCCTGAAAATACGGTTCAAAGAGGGCGAATCCGTTTACACATCAAAACTCTATGAGATCCAAGGTGATCTGAGTGAACAACAGGCCGCACTCATCGCCAACGAGATCCTGGCCAATGATATCATCCAGCAATGGAGGGTCATCCCTAAAAAGGATTGGGACACGGGCCAAGGAATCGGTCTGATCGTACCCAAGGTCATCCTGGACCATACCCCACGAATGAATACCATCGCCATCAGCAGCGATAAAGAACTCAAAAGCATATCCGAGGAACGAAGCCTGGCCCTTCAGGAGATGGATATTCCCACCATCAGGCATTACTTTTTAAGGGAAGACATCTTGGCGGAACGAAAAAAATACGGACTCCAATTACCCACGGACGTGGAATTGGAATATATCTCCCAGGCCCGCAGCGATCATTGCAATCACAATACGTTCAGGGGGCTTTTCCGATATCATGATCGATCCACGGGCCAGAAGGAGACGGTTGATAACCTGTTCAAGACCTGCATCGAGTCCCCGACGCTTCAAATCAAGGAGCATAAGGATTGGGTGATCTCGGTCTTGTGGGATAATGCCGGCGTGGCCCGCTTTGATGAAAATCACTATTATTGCATCACCGGGGAAACCCATAACAGTCCGTCCAATATGGAGGCCTATGGCGGGGCCATTACCGGCATCGTGGGTATTTACAGGGATCCGATGGGAACGGGCAAAGGCTCCAGGCTGATCCTGGGTATGTACGGCTATTGCGTGGGACAACGGGATTATCACGGAGAATTAAAACCGCGCCTCCACCCGCGAAGACTCTTGGACGGTGTGATCGAAGGGGTTAAGGACGGCGGGAACAAGAGCGGGATCCCCACCCCCTATGGACTGGTCCTTTTTGATGACGGTTATATGGGAAAATGCCTGGTGTTTGTAACGTCCATGGGCATTATGCCGGCCATGGTGAATAATGAATCATCCCATAAAAAGGTCACGAAACCGGGTGACCTGATCATCATGTCCGGCGGCCGGGTGGGCAAAGACGGCATCCATGGCGTCACGGCAGCCTCAGAGACCTATACGGAACATACGCCAGCCGGCCATGTCCAGATCGGAGACCCGTATACCCAGAAAAAGATGCACGATTTTCTTTTGGAGGCCCGGGATCAAGGCCTGATCGCCTATATCACGGACAACGGTGGGGGCGGCCTGTCATCATCCATCGGGGAATCCGCCCGTTTCAGCAATGGATGCCGCGTGGACCTGGACAAGGTTCCCCTCAAGTATGAAGGCCTGGATCAATGGGAGATCTGGGTATCCGAATCCCAGGAAAGGATGACCATCGGGATCAAGCCCGAGCACCTGGACCGGTTTATGGCACTATCCGCCAAGCACGCCGTGGAATCCACGGTGATCGGTGAGTACACGGATTCCGGCTACCTCAGGCTGGATTACAAGGGTAAGACCTGCGCGCTGATCAAGATGGACTTCATGGAATCGGATTTTCCCAAATGGGAGTTTGACGCCGAATGGGCCCCGCCCGAGATGAGGGGGCTTAGAGAACCCGTGATCAGTGAACCCGAAAAACATGGTACTGTGCTCAAAAATATTCTCTCCCGGTCCAATATCGGTTCCAAGAACTGGATCTCACGGCAATATGACCACGAGGTCCAGGGCGGTAGCGTGATCAAACCCCTGATCGGCAGGCACAGGGATATCCCCAGTGATGCCATTGTGGTTCGACCCATCCTCGATTCTCAGAAAGGCATTGCCTCCGCACAGGCACTCAACCCCTTTTATTCCACCATTGACACCTATCACATGACCGCCGTGACCATCGATGAGGCGGTTCGCAAGGTATTGGCCGTGGGTGGCGATCCCGATCATATCGGGGGCGTGGACAACTTCTGCTGGCCGACCATCCAGTATGATCCGGATAAGAACCCGGACGGCAAGTACAAGGCCGCCCAACTGGTCAGATCCAACTGGGCCTTGCGGGATTATTGCCTGGCGTTCGGCATTCCCCTCTTATCCGGTAAAGACAGCATGTATATCGACGGCAACCTGGAAGGGCCTTTTGGTGAGAAGCGAAAGGTTTCGGGCCTGCCCACCCTGCTCTTTACGGTCTCGAGCGTGATCCAGGACATCACAAGATGCGTGACCATGGATGCCAAGTTCCCTGGAGACCTGATCTATGTATTGGGTGATACCAAAAACGAGCTGGGCGGTGGTGAATATTATCAGATGATGGGCGAGCTGGGTCTTCACGTGCCTGAAGTGAAGGTGGAAGATGTCTGGCCGATTTACCGCGCCCTGCACCAAGCCATTCAACAGGGACTGATCTCTTCGGCCCATGCCATCGCGCGGGGAGGTCTCGGGGTTCATTTGGCCTTTACGGCCATGGGGGGCGCATTGGGTATGGATGTCCATGTAAAGGACGTGCCCTGCTCTAAACCCCTATCGGACACGAGAATCCTTTATTCTGAATCCGCCGGTCGTTTTATCGTCACCATTGATCCGGCCCGCAAGCAGGCATTTGAAAAACTGTTCAAGGGAATGCCCGCCGGGTGCATCGGGACCATATCCGATTCAAAACGATTTCGAATCCAGAGCAAAACGGGCTCCTGGATGATGAAAGAAGACATTGATGAACTCAAAGAATGCTGGAAGCGACCATTTGGAGGATTGATATGACGGGTGTCAAGGCGCTGGTTCTAACCGGATATGGCCTGAACTGTGACTATGAAACGGATTATGCCCTCAAGCTGGCAGGTGCCGATTCCCATCGGGTCCATATCAATGAATTGATACAGGGCGAACAAACGCAAACCGGCCCGAAGCTATCTCAATACCATATCCTGGTCTTCGGCGGCGGTTTTAGCTGGGCCGATGATCACGGAGCCGGCGTGGTCCTGGCCTCAAAACTCAAATACAATATCGGCGAACAGATCGAGCGATTCATCCGGGACGGCAAATTGATCATGGGTATCTGCAACGGATTTCAGTCCATTGTGAACCTCGGGCTCCTGCCCGGATTTGATCAAAGTTATCAGGAGCGCAGGATCGCCTTGGCCGCTAATGATACCGGCAATTTCATTGATACGTGGGTGAGACTCAAGATCAATAATGACTCGCCTTGTGTCTTCACCAAAGGTCTCTCACACATCGAACTCCCTGTACGTCATGCGGAAGGCAAATTCACCGCATCCCATCAGGACATGGATCGCCTCTTTGAAAACAACCAAGTGGTCATGCAATATGCAGGCGACAATGGAACCCCCGCCCAAGGCCATTGGCCCGTGAACCCCAATGGATCTTTAAGGGATGTTGCCGGGATCTGCGACCCCACGGGCCGGGTCTTCGGGCTCATGCCCCACCCCGAGGCATTCAACCATGTCACCAACCACCCCGATTGGACCTTTCAAAAAGAGACCTTAAAGCGAGAAGGAAAAACCCTGGACACACAGGAAGGTGACGGTATTCGAATCTTCAGAAATGCGGTGGAATATATTCAAGAACATTTTGAACAAGATTTGCCTAAGCCCAGGGTTTGAACTGGAAAAAAGGTGGTAACATCGTCACCCCGGCCAAGGCCGGGGTCCAGGTTAATTGAAATACTGGGTTCCCCGGTCAAGCCGGGGAATGACCAAAAAGACGTATAATTTGGGACCAACAAACCCAAGGGTTCCTTGAAGCTTTATACCGGAACCTAGCAATAATCTGAAAAGCTTTTATGTCCGTATTACGAAGCTTATTGGAATGATAAGAGACGACCAAGGTATTCGGTTTATCACAGCCGTCATATCCGAGGTATGAAAACAACAGGAGAAAACCATGAATGAAAACAAATCAAACGGTAAAAAGCCTTCACCAGAAAGATTGGCCGTTTTAAGAAGCCTCCCGAAAGAGATCCTTGAAACCCTATCCCAGGAAGAGATTAATGCGATCCTCCACGATGAGGTATGGCCCAATTCCCTCCAGGACAAATTAAAGGATTATATGGTCGAGGAGCATTGATAAGTTGTCAATTCAGATTAAGAACCACATATTTATGTCAAATTTTGTATCATTTTAGATTTTTAAAAGATTTGGCGCGGACCTATGGATTCCGCGATCAAGCCTGCCCCGCACTTGATGAGGGGTCGCGGAATGACCAGCCTAGTTTT
>JAFGGA010000008.1 GCA_016930835.1 Deltaproteobacteria bacterium | reverse complement strand
TTCCGCGACCCCTCATCAAGTGCGGGGCAGGCTTGATCGCGGAATCCATAGGTCCGCGCCAAATTTTTCAAAAATCTAAAATGATACCTTATTTTTAACACTCCAAAACGGGTTCAAAAATGTATGAATGTTAAAAAGAGGATGAACAGTTGGGGGATAATGATCTGCAAAATAGAGGCCAAGGTCACCGGGAACGATTGAGAACAAAATTTGCCGAAGGAGGCCTTGATCGATTCACGGATGAAGAGGTGGTGGAGTTTCTGCTCACATTGGGAACTCCTCGAAAAGATGTTCGATCACAAGCCAGGGATGCATTGAAACGGTTTGGAAGTCTTTCAAATACCCTCGCCGCCCCAATGCATAAACTGATAGAGATAAAAGGTATCGGGCCGAAAAACGCCCTTTATCTCAATATTGCACATCAGATAGCAGGTCGCTACCTGAAAGACAAGGCAAAAGAAAAGGCATTCCTAGGGTCTTCCAGATCGGTTTTCGATTATCTATTTCACTCTATGCGGGATCTGAAAAGAGAAATTTTTAAGGTCTTATTTCTAAACAGAAAAAACGTATTAATCACGGATCAGGATGTTTTTCTGGGCAGCTTAAGTGGTAGTGCGGTCTACCCAAGAGAAATTATGACGTTGGCCTTAGAGCACAAAGCAGCCGCCATGGTATTTGTTCATAACCACCCATCAGGTGACCCTTCTCCATCAATAGAAGACCTAAAAGTGACGAGAGATCTGGTATGGGCCTCGCGATTATTAATGATCCAAGTGCTGGACCATGTCATTATCGGGCATAATAACTATTACAGTTTTGCCGATGAAAACCTGATCCATAAATATACAAAAGAATTTGATGAGAGGTTTAATCCTTGACACCTACCATCAAAATATCCAGAATATATATTTCATGCGAGAGTGGCGGAATTGGTAGACGCGCTGGACTTAGGATCCAGTGGCGTAAGCTGTGCGGGTTCGAGTCCCGCCTCTCGCACCAGGCACTACGAGGTGTGAGTGTTTTTTCCCAAATCACCGAAATAGATTTGAAGGAGACTTATCATGAAAACAATGAATACATTATTATTCATAGGAGTCTTTATCGTATCCATCTCCCTTGATCTATTTATTCAACCCCTTTACGCTGATGATGAAGAGAATCTCAAATTGAAACAAAAAATCACGGAATTGGAAAACAGGATTGAATACTTGGAGACATTATTGAAGGTCTATAGAGGCCCTTCAGAGACGCCAAGCGATCCCGGATATGGATGGGAAAACACCAAAAACTGGCGTAAGCTTGAGGTCGGGATGAAGGAGTCTCAAGTATTATCCATACTTGGAGAACCCATTAAGCTCATCAAAGGCGTAAGAACATTATGGTACTATCCATCCATTTATCGAGGGTATGTCTCTTTTGATGAAAAGGGTAGCCTGACCGGGTGGATGGAACCTTAATCTCTTTCAAAGACAAATGATTGAATGAATATGATCGAGGATTATTTACAATGCTGAAACCGGGAACCCGGGTAGAACTGACCAAGGGGTACAAAGGTGTCAAAGGCGTCATTGCCGAAAAGACGGATTCACGTTATGAATTTTATGTGGTCGTATTGGACAATGATATTCATATCGTCGTTGGACCATCCGCTTTTATCGTCTTATAAAATACATTTTGCGTATACGATTTATCACTAGCGTAGGCCCATTTCAACTCATTCGGAGTAAAAATTACTTGACATTTATTATTAAAAATTGTAATTTGTCAAAAATCTAAATATGTTAACAGGTACCCGATGATGAATCATAAGACATTATTTTTGAATATAAAAATTTCCCTCTTACTACTACCCCTAATCCTTGGATGTCTGCTTTTTCATCCGTCCATAATCCACGCTGAGAGGCTTACACACTTAGTAGAAAAAGGCGATACACTGTGGGATATTTGCGAGAAATATTACGGTGATTCTGAGCTTTGGCCAAAATTATGGCAAATGAACCCGTTCGTCACCAACCCTCATCTTTTGACTCCTGGGGATGTGATCACGCTTTTTGATACGGATGACATCAAACCCATTATCGTAAAAAAGGATGAATCATTACCGGTTAAAAAAACAGAAGAACCCGCAAAAACAGAACCCGCCATTACCGGTGTAAGTTTGGAGGGTGTTACAAATGTAAAGGCCCTTGGGTTTCTTTCTTTTGAAAAAATAAATCCATGGGGAACCCTCTTTGCCACTGATAGTGAGAAGATCATGTGGGCAAAGGGAGATACGGTTTTTGTCATTTTCAACGAGGGTAAAGCTGTTGAAATCGGTGATGAATTCGCCATAGGTCGAGCTTCATCACTAATTCGGCATCCGATTACCGGAAAAGACATGGGTTATATTTTTTCGATTTTCGGCCGTTTGGTAGTCGAAGAACAAGCAGGCATGGTCCAAGCAAAGGCTGGCGCTTATAGCAAAAAAAATATTTTTAAAACGAAAATTTTGGAAACCTACACTAGGGCTGTTCATATTGATGATGTAATCATCCCCTATCAACCGGTACCATCTTGTGTACAACCGGTTTCAATGGACCAGAAATTCGAAGGACTTATCGTCGCTGCCAAAGACGAACTTCAGCTCATCGGCCAGCACTCGGTCGTATATATCGATCAAGGGTCCAATAAGGGGATCCAACAAGGAAACCTTTTCGAAATTATCAAAAAAAATATCGTGACCAATCCTGATCCGAAAGATAAATCAAAACAACTGATTCTCCCGGATATTCCTATCGCAACGATCATAATCCTGGAGTCACGACCCGATACATCAACGGCTATTGTCATAGCCGCCAAAGAGAACTTTAGCACGGGAATATCCATTAGAGGACTCTCCTGGGTTGACCCGCCATCCGTTCTTTCCTACCTGGCAGGTTGTTCAATCCCATAAGCGCGATCCACAATATTTTAAAGAAAAGACTTGACGAGCATATGCTTGTCTGTTTTATATTCGCGCCGTACCTAGATATTACTCAACCTTTATTTATGGATAGATTAAGGCGCTTCCATAACCAGACAATGCATGAATAGATCCGATTCTTTACATATAAGTAATACCCAATCAAACACAAAGGACATGGAATTATGGTTATTGTTATATCTTATCCCAGGCTTGGGAAACATTGCCTTTAAAAACCTACTGGATCGAATGGGAAGCCCTGAAGCCATATTAAAGGCATCATTGGATGAATTGAAAGATGTTGAAGGTGTTCGAGAAGAAATCGCTTTACATATTAAACAGCAGCGAACCGAAATAGATCCATCAGCGGAATTAAAAAAAATTAAAGATATGGGTGTTCATATCATCACTTATACTGATGTGGATTATCCACCTTTGTTACGGGCCATCCATGATCCACCCATGCTTCTCTATGCCAAAGGACTGAATATCCCCACCAATCATACATTCGTATCAGTGGTGGGGTCCCGGAACCCAACCCCATACGGGCTAAAAACGGCTGAGATACTTTCACAAGGTCTTGCCAGACGCAGCCTGGGTGTGGTCAGCGGAATGGCCAGAGGGATTGATTCCAAAGCGCACTGGGGGTGTTTGAGTGGAAAGGGGTTTACCATTGCCGTACTGGGGACGGGAATTGATAGAATATATCCCGCCAGCAATGAAAAACTTTTTCGGGAAATTACACAAAAGGGTCTTGTATTATCAGAATTCCCTTTAGGTACACCACCCAAGCCAAATCATTTTCCCGTTCGCAATCGGATCATAAGTGGAATCAGCAAAGCGGTTGTGGTTGTTGAAGCTACCAAAAACAGCGGATCCCTTATCACCGCAGGCCAAGCACTTGAACAAGGTCGAGAAGTATTTGCGGTACCCGGGAGCATTCATTCATTCAAAAGCGCCGGTTGTCATTTTTTGATCAAGCAAGGTGCACGTTTAGTCGAAAACGCCGACGATATACTTGAGGAATTGGGGTTAAATTATCCGTTTCTTCAAAAAACCGACTCTTTTTTCAAGGATACCATATCCCCTGTAAATGAGGCGGAAAAAATAATTTATGATCTCATCGGCGACTACCCGATACACATTGACCAGATCGCCCATCAAGGAAATCTTGAAACCCATGAGGTTTCAAGTATACTCACCAGAATGGAGCTGAAAGGTATGATCCGGCAACTTCCCGGGAAAATGTTTGTTCGTTGATATCATTTTTTTAAATAAAGAATAAGGTAAATCATTTTCATTATGGCAAAACAAGACCAAACATCTCGAAAAAGACAACCAAGTGCGATTCAGAATACGACCGGCAAACAGCTCGTTATCGTGGAATCCCCTGCAAAGGCCCGGACGATCAATAAATACCTTGGGCCTGACTACGTTGTCATGGCATCTGTTGGACATGTGAGGGACCTTCCCAGCAAAAATCCGAAAGGGATAAAGGACCCTATTCCAGGTGTGGATCTAGAGCATGATTTCAAACCAACCTACCAAATTATCAAAGGAAAAGGAACCACCGTAAACGAATTAAAGCAGGCAGCAAAAAAGGCGAATGGGGTTTGGCTGGCCACAGACCTCGACCGCGAAGGAGAAGCTATTGCTTGGCATCTGGCCGAAGCATTGGGGATTCAAACAAAAGATAGCAAACGGGTGGTCTTTAACGCCATTACGAAGAGCGAAATTGAAAAGGCCTTTCGAAACCCTAAACACATCAATATTGACAAGGTCAACGCCCAACAAGCTCGTCGTATCCTGGATCGTATCGTAGGCTATCAAGTTTCACCGCTTCTTTGGAAAAAAGTAGCGGGGGGTTTAAGTGCCGGTCGGGTTCAATCCGTTGCCGTTCGCATCCTTGTGGAGAGAGAAAGGGAGATCGAGGCGTTTGTTCCCGAGGAATATTGGAAATTGATCGGGTATTTTACGGCTTCCATCAAAGAAACAGGTCCACTCCGAGAACAATGGGAAGAGTGGCTGGCACAAGGGGCCGAAAATGGCTCCAGCAAAAAAACCAATGGGCGAACCATACGTGAAAAAAACGCTTGGCTGGCTGAACACAACGGCTTAATTGCGGAATTAATCGAGGTTGACGGCAAAAGATTTTCCGCCAAAACCGTTCATGAAGCACTTAAGACCGCAAAATGGACCGGGTTTCGATTGGAGGAGCAAACAAAAGTCGATAATCCGAAAGCGAAAGGTCCGGCCCAAATGATGATTTATCTTAAAGGGCATCTTGAAAACGGCCCGGCCTGGCATGTTCGATCCATTCAAACTAAACGAACCAAAAATCGACCCAATGCCCCTTTTATCACCAGCACCCTTCAACAAGCGGCAGCTACCCAATTGGGCTTTACTGCCCAAAATACCATGAAAATAGCCCAAACCCTTTATGAGGGCGTCCAGATTCAAGACATGGGCTTCGTCGGGTTGATTACATATATGCGAACGGATTCAACGCACCTTTCGCGGGATGCCATTGAGATGGCACGGGAATATATTCAAAAAGAATTCGGAAATCAGTATTTACCCGCGACACCGATTTATTATACATCCTCGAATAAATCCGCCCAAGAGGCACATGAGGCTATAAGGCCGACTGATATCCATATCTCCCCCGACCAGGTGGAATCATCTCTGCCGCCTCAGCAATACAAACTCTATAAAATCATTTGGGAACGATTCGTGGCATGTCAGATGAAAGAGGCAGAGTGGGATTCCACGACATTGCTCGTATCCGGAAAAACCGATTCAAATGAACTCACTTTCCGGGCAACCGGACGCACATTGGTATTTGATGGACAATACAAAGTGATCGGTGTTCCCAATAATTCCGAGGAAGCCACATTACCCGTCCTTCGTGAAAATCAGCCTCTCGCCGCCCTTCAGATCGATCCGGTCCAAAATTTCACTTCGCCTCCTCCGAGGTACACGGAAGCCTCTTTGGTCAAAAAATTGGAATCAGAAGGAATTGGTCGGCCAAGCACCTATGCTCAGATCATCCAGGTCATCCAGAATCGAAAATATGCTGAAAAAATTCAAAATCGATTCTACGCAACGGATCTTGGAAAAGTGGTAACGGATAAGCTCATTGAAGCATTCCAGGAGATCATGCAGGTCGGGTATACCCGGGATATGGAACAAGTACTGGATGATATCGAAGAAAATCATGCTGATTGGATACAAATGCTTCATCAATTCTATCGGCCATTTAAACAAAACCTCGACGCGGCATACCAAGGCATGGAGCATGCGAAGGCGGAAACACAACCCGCCCCCCATAAATGTCCACAATGCGGGAATGGTACGGTCTATCGGTTTGGACGCAATGGTCGATTTCTAAGTTGCTCAAAATACCCGGACTGCAAGTATGCCGCCCCTATCGACAGGGACGGCAACCCCACACATCCTGAAGAAACAGATGTGGCATGTCCCAAATGCGGTCATCCCCTGTTGCTTAAGCAAGGCCGTTTTGGCCCGTTTCTGAGCTGTAAAAAATACCCGGACTGTGATGGGATCGTGAACCTTGACAAAAAAGGATTCGTTACTCCGCCAAAGGTCCCCCCCCTAAATACGGATCTGAAATGCCCCAAATGTGAAGCGCCGTTGAATCTCCGTCGCGGGGCACGGGGTCCATGGTTGAGTTGTTCCAAATTTCCCAAATGCAGGGGCAGGCTTGGATGGAATACACTGGATGACAAGGTGAAAAAGACATGGGAACATGCACTTGATCTGCACGAAAAGGCAAATCCTCAACCGGTTATACGAAAGGTAGATGGAAGTCCTCTCGGAGAGTCTTATAAACCCCGGACACTCGAAATAAATAATGATACGAATGGAACCGAATTTGATGAAAACGGGATATAAAATATGGGGAAATAAAGATTGGTCGACTTTTTATCCCTCTTGGGAGATCTCGCTTTCCCGGACACTTTTTTCAAATTCTTTAAAGAACTCGTCTTTTTCCTTCCAATCCGGCCCGAAACGATTGCTGAAATAGACTCCCAGACGATCAAAAAAAGTAACCCAGCTGGGTTTGCCGCCATGTCTAAGAATATCCTCCAAAAACTCTTCCAATTCAGCCAATTTTTCTTTAGGAAGGAATGATACCGCACCCAATTTAATGGACTGTTTTAACGCCGTCGGTGTCAATGCATGCGCGGTGAGCATCACGGTGGGGAATCCTCTAGAAACAGATGTCTTTAAAAGTTCAAAGCCGTTAACACCCATAATATCCAAAATGACAATATCATACGTATAGCTCAGAAGGTATTGCAAGGCGGTATCATAATCTTTTGCCTTGTGGACAAGACACATATCAAGCTGATCTTCCACGGTTTCCAAAATATCTGGTTCATCATCAACAACCAAAACAACCTTGTCTTTTAACAGATTTTTATGTTCCATGGACCGATTCCCTCCTTTTTCATATTTTGATTAAAGTTTGTCTATAAATAACAAAAATTTGTCAACAGGTCAAAGATTATTGAGATTCATCCGCAATATTCATATTCAATTTGGCGTTATTCTAAAACCAATCAATATTTCATTAATAATCATAAAATGTACCAATAACAGCTAAAATGACCTGTTGAATCGAATCGATCGGTCATAGGTTCAAAGTTTGGTTGAAATCTTCCAGAAAATATTGTCTAACTCAAATGTGACGATCTCGTAAAAAGTCGGAAAATACGTATTTTTGTCATTCCGACGAATTCCGGAATCCAGTCTTTTCAGATAGTTACATGGGCTCTGGACCCCGGCCTTCGCCGGGGTGACGACTTTTTACGAGACCATCAAATATGATGATATGATATTTATTCAAAGGATCCCTCGGTACTGAATGACTCACCTCCCATTCATCGCCAAGTGATTGCAGGCGTCTTCTGCAAAGGTAACCTTTGATACTGGAACTTGGGATATCCTACCATCATGGCGCCGAAGCATTGATGCCCTTCGGGCAAGGCCAACGCCTTGATCAGAGCCGTGAAGGTTGTCGCCGCTGCTTGAAAATAACCGGCCCAACGCCCAACAACAACCCAAACCCATACTGGTTGCGGCCAATTCAAAATAGGTCAAGGCAATGGTACACGCAAATCCCATCTCGATTACAAGTCTTTTTGTTCACGGTGAATAACGCCAATGGCATCCTCATATCCGGTTGCGCCTATCCATTAAATCCCCCCTCCCCTCGCGGGAGGGGGCTAGGGGGAGGGGTAAAAATGCTGAACTCTTCGATATCCTTATCTCGTCCACCCCCACCCTTTAAGAAGGGGATGCGGGAATCTCTTTTCAGGTTCACCCCCATTCATCAGGAATACATCTCATCGTTCGTAGTCCTTTAATGATTTTCAATTTCACTTGGTTTTAAAAGCAACATACCCAATGGAGGCAGATCCAGATCAAGGGAATATGGTTTGCCATGCCATGGGATCGCATCAGCGATGATACCGCTGCTTAAACCAAACCCTGAACCACCGTAATCATCCGCATCCGAGTTGATCAGCGTGTCATAATGGCCTTTTTTGAATACGCCGATTCGATACCCAATCCTGGGAACGGGCGTAAAATTAAAAACAAACACCAACATGTCATCAGGCGATTTTCCCTTACGTATAAAAGATACCACAGTTGAATCAGCATCCCGAAAATCAATCCATTCAAAACCGGATGGATCAAAATCATTTTCGTACATGGCCGGTTGTGAAAGATAGGTCCGGTTTAAATCTTTCACATATCTTTGAAGCCCTTGGTGGGGTTCAAATTCCAACAGATGCCATTGAAGGGATTGTTGATGGTCCCACTCCCACCATTGACCAAACTCACCACCCATAAAGAGCATTTTCTTGCCAGGCTCACCATACATATACCCCAAAAGTAAACGAAGATTGGCGAATTTTTGCCAATCATCACCAGGCATCTTGGAGAGAAGCGAGGCCTTGCCATGCACCACTTCATCATGGGATAAAGGCAGGATAAAATTTTCATGGAAAGCATAAAGTAGAGCAAAGGTCAGCATCTCCATGTGGAAGCGTCGATGGATCGGATCTTTGGACATAAAAGTGAGCATGTCATGCATCCATCCCATATTCCATTTGAATAGAAAACCCAATCCGCCCAAATGAACGGGGCGTGAAACCCCCGGCCAAGCCGTAGACTCCTCCGCAATAGTCATGACACCTGGAAACCGCTCATAAATTTTAGTATTGAGTATTTTGATAAATTCAATGGCTTCCAGGTTTTCATTGCCCCCATACTGATTAGGAATCCACTCGCCATCTTTTCGGGAATAGTCGAGATAAAGCATGGCCGCCACTGCATCAATCCTTAATCCATCAATATGATATTTTTCTAGCCAGAATAACGCGTTTGCGACCAGGAAATTCCGAACTTCATTTCTTCCATAATTAAAGATCAATGTGTCCCAATCACGCTGGATACCTTTGCGGGGGTCAGCATGTTCATAGAGATGGGTGCCGTCGAAATACTCAAGCGCGTAAGAGTCTTTTGGGAAATGTGCGGGCACCCAATCCAGGATAACCGCCAGGCCCTCTTTGTGACATTCATTCACCAGGTACATCAGATCGTCTGGAGAACCGAAACGAGACGTGGCGGCGTAATATCCGGTCACCTGATATCCCCATGAGCCATCAAAAGGATGCTCCGCCAAAGGAAGAAACTCTATTGCATTGAACCCCAGATCTTTGACATATGGAATGAGTTCTTCAACGGATTCTCTATAAGTTAACCAACGATTATCCTCTTCCGCTCGTCGTCGCCATGAACCCAAATGGACCTCATAGATGGATAGAGGTTGTGTTAAGTGATTTTTTTTTGTTCGCGATCGCATCCAGATTTCATCAGTCCATCTAAATTGTTCCACATCATAAATGATGGCTGCTGTCTTGGGCCGCTGTTCAAAACAAAAAGCAAATGGATCCGCTTTGGTCAACAAGGTCCCCTTTTTTGTCCGGACCTCAAATTTATAAAGCATGCCTTTCTGAAGATGCGGTATAAAAAGTTCCCAAACCCCGGAGCTTCCACGAACGCGCATTTGATGGCGACGGCCGTCCCACTGATTAAAATCGCCGATGACACTGACCCTTGTGGCAGAAGGCGCCCAAACCGCGAAAAGGACCCCTGAGATGCCCTGATGGAGCCACGGATGCGCCCCGAGTCTATTATATATTTCGTAGTGATTGCCTTGATTATATAGATAAAGGTCATAATCGCTGATAACCGGCGAGAAAGAATAACAATCATAAAAAGTCGACACTGTTCCAACGCCGAAATCAACCCTGAAGCGATATGGTTTAATGGTTTCGATGCCGTGAAGAATGACCTCAAAGAGACCTTGGTCATTGATTAGCGTTGCCTCATGATTTTTATCCGGATCCAAATCCAATACAAAAACGGATTGTGCGCCGGGCAAAAAAGCGCGTACAACCAAACCGCTATCGTTTTGATCATCCCGAAAAGGGTGTGCCCCTAAAACGGCAAAGGGATCATGCGACTTTCCTGACAGGAGATTATTGATAGCATGAATATTTAATGTGGATGACATAGAAAACAATCTGTATTATCTTCCCGTTGATCGTTGGTGTCCAAAATAAATGAAATTCAACTTTTGGATGGTGAACTTGAAAAGGGATCCCCTACCCCGAAAACCGGTTTTGGACAAACATGCTCGCCGATATTTTTTTTAGCCGTAAACCGTAGACCGTAAACCGTGAACCTTTGTTGTGAGCATGAATGGTGGATCGCTGCTGGAATAGCGAAGCCAAATATGTTAAACCACGCTCCCAAAAACAACTTGATTCTCATCACGCCCAAGTAACAAGTCCCATAACAAAGCGCTTTTCTAATTTTAGTTGGCTCGGGGTAATTCGAACCGTATAACCAAACCTGCCGGGTTTCATACAAGGGACTTGACCTTGATAATGATATATCCCATCAGACGAACTCTTCACATCCAATGTAACGGTTTCCCTCTCCATGAACTCTCCGTTATGATCCAGTCTGCCATAATAGGCATCAACTGTTACATCATCCGGTGTCAAGGCCCCAAGTCTGACTACCGCATCGAGGTTTAAGGCATCGCCCACAGTCATTTCCTGACCATCACCAGACATCAACTTTTCCACAGCAACGCCGTGCCATTCCGTGAAAAGCTTCTGTCTCCATGAAGCCAAATCTCTTGCACCTTGAAAGCCATTCGTGCAGAGGTGATTAAACCGCCTTGAACACGGCAAATAATAAAAGCCGGTATATTCTTGGACCATCCGGTGAGAATTAAAAATAGGCACCAGATGTTGAAGACCCGCCTTCATCTTTTCAACCCAGCCTCTTGGGATACCATCGTGTCCGATCTGGTAATATAGAGGAATAATCTCTTCCTCAAGGATGTTGTATAAATCCAGGCTTTCGATTTCATCCTGCACCTTATGATCCTGATAGACTTCGCCGTGCCCGATAGCCCAACCATAGGCACGGTGATATCCTTCATCCCACCAACCATCCAAGACACTCAGATTCAAGGAGCCATTGGCCAACGCCTTCATTCCACTGGTTCCGCAGGCCTCTAAAGGACGCCGAGGAGTATTCAGCCAGACATCGCTCCCGGAAACCAGTTGATGAGCAAGGTGAAAATTGTAATCTTCCAAAAATACGATACGTTTTCTAAATCGTTCTTGGCGTGCCAGGTGGATAATCGTTTTGATAAATTCCTTACCTTCATTATCTTGGGGGTGGGCCTTCCCGGCGATAACAAC
This sequence comes from Deltaproteobacteria bacterium, assembly GCA_016930835.1. GTDB lineage: Bacteria > Desulfobacterota > DSM-4660 > Desulfatiglandales > HGW-15 > JAFGGA01. The sequence continues at coordinate 2,260 of JAFGGA010000008.1, read as the reverse complement.
CTGGACAGGCCCTCTGGGATTATTGAAGATACGCTCCAATCGATCAGGATTCTTGAAAAGAAGGGTTGCCCGCTTGTATGTGGCAAACCGGCGAGCAAAACCGATCGTCAAGGCATCCAGTGACAAGACCTCACCGCCTGCCTGGATCTCGGAGGTTGAAGCCCCACGCTGCTTGAGTTGCTGAACGACCCTTCTTCGAACAAAACCAATCATCTGTTCTTTACGCCGCTGATGGGCGCGCCATAGTTCCGAACTGGGAATCTGGTCCACATGTTCCCATACACGCTGGTTATCAGGATCTTCAGCCCAGTTCGGACCGAGATATCGGTCGAAAAGTGATGCCAAATCTCTTGAGATCCAAGTGGGTACATGAATGCCGTTTGTGATATAATCAATGGGTACATCTTCAACCGGATGTTGATGCCAAATCTGTTGCCACATTCCCCTTGACACGCGACCATGAAGTCGACTGACGCCATTGGCATGTGCTGAAAGCCGAAGCGCTAAGGTGCTCATGCCGAACGGTTCACCTTCATTCCGCGGATCCAATCGACCATAACCTATCAAAACCTTAAAATGGATCCCCAATTCTTCGGCATAGTCTTTAAAATAGGCTTGGACCAAACCCGGATCAAAAACGTCATTACCCGCCGGAACCGGCGTATGGGTCGTAAAGGCTGTGCTGGAAATAACGATCTCACGAGCAGCGTCGAATGATAGCCCTTTTTCCTTTCTGAGGATGTTAATCCGCTCCAATGCGGAAAAAGCGGAGTGTCCCTCATTCATATGGATAACAGTGGGTTCGATACCCATAGCCTTTAATGCGCGCACACCGCCGATACCTAATACGATCTCCTGTCGTATCCGCATTTCACGATCCCCGCCGTATAATTGGGCCGTTGTCCGTCTGATATCCGGGCTATTGGGCTCAACATTGGTATCCAAAAGAAATAGAGGAATCCTCCCCACATCCACTCGCCAAATCATTATTTGAACAGGTTGGCCTTTGAATGATACGGTGATGGCAAGCGGTTCGCCGGTCTCTTTCCGAACCAGTCTGACCGGCATACTAGGAAAATCATTAACAGGGTATGTTTCTTTTTGCCATCCGTCGGAGCTAAGGTATTGACTGAAATATCCCTCCTGATACAAAAGTCCGATGCCCACAAGGGGGACATTCAAGTCACTAGCTGATTTTAAATGGTCACCCGCCAAAATACCGAGTCCGCCCGAATAGATAGGCAGGCATTCCGTTATGCCGAACTCAGCAGAAAAATAAGCCACCTGAAATGATTCATTTGAATAGTAATCATGCGATTTGGTTCGAGGTCTCGAAACATATCGTTCAAAGTCTTGTGAGACCCGTTCGAGTTGGGCCATAAAACCTTCATCTCTTGCGAGTTCGTTTAATCTTTCTTGTTTCACTAATCCCAGCATAAGAACAGGATTATGACCGCATTCGTTCCAAAGCCCCGGATCAATACGCTGGAAAATATCACGTATCTCACCTTTCCAACTAAAACATAGATTATACGACAGGCGCCTTAATGGTTCTAACTCGGGTGGAAGTTTGGAAACAACGTTATATTTTACCTTTGGCTTCACGCGTAAACTCCTTTGACTCGAAGATTAGTGAACTTGAATATCTTGGCATTTGTATCCCAAAATAATTCATAATATCCCAGATTACAGAAAAAGGAAATGATAAATAAATGGAAGATGGCTTTGTGTGAAAAACGTTATGAATTACCAATTTTGACCCGGTTGATGCATCTGGCTTATCCTGATGCATTTCCCTTCTGAACGGTGTGAATGGAGAGGTGTTGATCTTCTCGGATAAAACGTCACGGGTTACTATCGTGATACCGCGGCGTATAACGGTATATTGAGGGCAGGCATAAAGAAACAACGTCGCAAAAGCAACCATGCTGTGTGGGGTTGCAATCATATTCTCGGTATTTTAGTTTCGTTCCATGACCTTCGGACAAATGGCGAAGGACATGAAAAGAGATCCCCGTAGCCCTTTGTCAATGCGCGAAACGGGAATCTTAAATTGGATCGGTTATGGTCCTTGTATAATGCTATAGACCATGCGGGACAAAAAATGGAGTTTACTGTAACAATTTAGGTTTTTCTAAATCCAAACGATTGGATTCCGCGATCAAGTCGCGGGATGACCGTGCAAAAACCAAAGGTGATGGTCTCGCAAAAGTCGAAAAATACGCGTTTTTGTCATTCCGGCCTGCCTGTGCGTGTCCGC
>JAFGGA010000007.1 GCA_016930835.1 Deltaproteobacteria bacterium | reverse complement strand
GTCGCGGAATGACCAGCCTAGTTTTTGGTTACGCGACTGTAAATGATCACCGTTGACGAACTCGTAAAAAGTCGTCACCCCGGTCCGGTATCAAGTACGGGATAGACTGCGGCCGGGGTCCAGATCTCATGTAATTATCTGAAAAGACTGGATTCTGGCCTTCGCCTGTCTGCGTGTGGACACGCACAGGCAGGCCGGAATGACAAAAACGCGTGATTTCGGACTTTTTACGAGACCATCAAGATTGTATGTTTACGTAATTGTAAAATCTTAACCGGACACAACTGATCATTCTTCCAAAGATTCAAAAAAGGCATCCAGACGGATTCGGGTCTGATCTTCGGCATAAACCCGGGAATCGGCGATATCCGCTTCAATGATAACCGACGATATCCCCAAACGTTCCATCAGAATACGCTTAAGGTCATATTGCCCCACTGAATATGGTTTGCAACTGCGGGCCGAATGGATGACCAACCCATCGACTTGGAATTCCCTTATTAGACGTTCCATGAGCTGGAGCCGGTAATTCAGGTTTTTGTTTAGGATGACCTGACTATATACCTTGGCCAAGGAAGCGAATGGATCTTGTTCATCCATGAATCGATTGGTCTCTGCCCATGCCGTGGTATAGGTATCCGTCACAAAGTTCATGCCATGACTTGCGAATAGGTTTGATAAATCGCGCACCTTGTACCATATGGCGATATTATCCCACATTAACCGCTTTCGTTCATGGGTAATGGCCCCTATTCCTTTTTCCACCCGCTCTTGTAATTCCGCCAACAGTATTTGATAATAATCTAGGGCCACTGGTAGTCCTCGTAAGGAAACAACCGGCGCCAAATGAATAAAGGCATCAAATATGGTCATGGGAGCGGGTCGCGCTGTCATGGTGCCTAGAATCTGCCCCCAGGTAAAAGATGTTTTCTTTCCCACGCGGACTCGGCTTTGAAGCGTCTTATATTCAAATTTTTTTCCGGAGATTTGTTCCAATTTCGGGATCATCGCCTCCAATTGCCTCACCATGTAGAAAAAATCATGTTCAGAAAGGGCCTCAAAATGATAAGGGGTATCAAAAAGAATCAGGGGTATCCTGTAATAATGGGCCAAGGCTTTGTACCAATACACAACGGTCTGACAAATATTGTTGGATGCGAATAACAAGTCCGGTTTCGGTAGGCGTCCAGCGGGGGTCTTGCCTGAAAAATAGTGGCCCAGATCAATGCGGGCATAGGCGCATAGATCCTGATGATATCCATGGGCCTCGGCGATCTCGCATAAGGTACTGCCCATTTTTTGAGCACCGCACAGGGCCCCATGATTTTCAGGATACACGGTATAAAAATCAAAGGCGCGCAGGATATCTACAGGTGCGCCGCTTGTAACCCATGCCACGGGTTTGGCGCCCGGCGCATAACGAGAGAGAAAATAATGCCGGGCCATGATCTCTCGCAAGCGATGTCTACATTTGAGCGGAGGATTAAAGCCAGGATTTAATTTTACGGGACCCCTTTTATGGGTAATCTTTGAATATCCCATAATAACAGGGGCACCCACATCTTTCATGAAGTAATACTTTAAGTTTGATAAAAAAGTCATATTCACCTTTGATTTGAATTTTCCAAAAAAAAATTCAAATCAGCGAATCAACTCCGCGAATGCTTCAATACGTGTCTTCAATTGTCCGCTGATCCCCTGGTTGATCTCCGTATCAATAACCAATGTGGCGATGTTGTTTTTTTTCAGGGAGTCCAAAAGTATCGGGAGGTCAAACAGCTCGGGTTCACAAAACCGAAGCATTGAAAAAATCACACCCTTGGCACCACACCGATTAATTTTTGCCATAATATAATCCAGACGTTCTGAGATAGGTGAGTTCTTCGTGGTGCAGGGCGGCATGGAGAAATATTGTTTGGTAAGGGCCTCAAAAGGGTCATCTTCATCCACCTCAGCAAATGTTAAGCGCCTGCCACAGCACAAAAAATCATCATCGCCGATACGAATATGGACCTGGTCCAGGATCGATAAGATCTCAACAGGATTGGGGAGCACGCCACTCAAGACCACAACCGGACCGTTCTCTTTTTCACCTTGATTGACTTCAAGATACTCCTTGAGGAACGGGATAAAGTCATCCGGATGACGGTACTCCACTTGGCGGATCAATCGATAAAATGCCTGATTGGATACGTCCAGATTCCCCCTTGCCCTTATGATATATAGCTCTCTCAAAAGGGATAGAAGCGCTCTTCCCTTTTCAATGGCATGATGCAAAGCGGTTATGTTTAACGATCCGAGCCGCCTTTCAAGATCCGAGATAAAACGGTGAAGCTGTTCACGATAATATTCTTGGGAAGCCTCCCCATAGGGGGCCTTTGGGTGATAGAAGAAATAACATGGCTTTTTGATCCCCAAGTAGTCATTGACGATGGAGGCCATGTTTTGGATAGAGTCACAGGTATGAGGAAAGACGAATCCATCCAGATCTTCTCCTTTGCCCTGAACAATCAATTCCAATCCTGACTTAACAATAGAACAGATGTAGGGTTGCAGATGGGTATTGGCATATCGCATTTCCAATGGCGGATCCCAGATCTCAACCGGTAGGGCGTTCATGGCCCAAAAAATTTCCCGAGGATAATGGGCAGGAAAGACACCGAAAATTCGACGATCGTATACCTCTTTTTGTCGACCGATATATATTTTTCTTGAAGGGGGCAAAAAGCGGTCCATCCATTGGACTCCATATCACTTTGATTTTTCACATATTTTGAATATTAGGTATGCAACCTGCATGAGTCAAGAAAATAGTAAGTGGTTTATGTCTATAATATGTCATTTTCAAGCTGGGCATAACATTTTTTTAATGTCAGACTGTTGCCTGCCGATAAAGAACGTAGCGAATGTAAATTTGAATAAGGTGAACCATGGTCGAAACACCCACATATGAAGATCTGCAGAGACGCATTCAGACCCTTGAAAACGAGCTTGATGCGCAAAAAAAAATAAAAGAGTCTCTTATCGAGAATGAAAAAAAATATTGGAATATCCTTGAAATCATGGAAGAGGGATATTTTGAGTGCGATCTAAAAGGAAATCTTACCTTTTTTAATGACGTGATTGTTCAATTTTATCAACGACCACGCGATGAACTATTGGGCATGAATTACCGGGAATTTACGACACAAGCAACAGCGGAAAAAGTTTATAAAACATATAATGAGATCTATCGCACCGGCATTCCAGCTATTCTTTCTGATTGCGAAGCCGTTAAAAAGGACGGTTCCATAGGGGTTGTCGAGGTGACGGTTTCCTTAGTGAAGGACCCACTCGGTGAACCCATAGGTTTCTGTGGTGTCTCACGTGATGTAACTGAAAAAAAGAAGGCCGAAAAGGCCCTTTGTGAAAGCGAAGAAAGATATCGTCAAATTCTTGAAAAGATGGAAGAAGGCTACTATGAAGTCAACCTGGCAGGCAACTTTATCTTTTGCAATGAAGCATTATGCCGCATTCATGGATACCCTTGTAATGAACTCTTGACCATGAATAACCGAGATTACACATCCCCGGAAGAGGCAAAAAGAGTCTATAAGATTTTCAATCAGGTTTATCAAACCGGCATCCCTTCTAAGATCGTGGACCTTGAAATATTCGGGAAAGACGGTTCGACGCATATGATCGAAATATCGGCTTCGTTGCAGCGGAATGATATGGGAATACCTATTGGTTTCTACGGCATTACACGTGATCGGACCGAACAGAAAAAAGCCGAGGAGGCCCTTCGGCAAAGTGAGGAGAGATATCGCAATATCCTTGAGAGCATTGAAGAAGGATATTATGAAGTAGATCCGACGGGACACATCACATTTTTTAACGAAACCATATGCACATTCCATGGCCGTTCCCCGGATGAATTAAGGGGTTTATGTTATCAGGATTTTATCCCTTCAGATGATCACCAAAAAGTTTTCAAAATTTTCAATGATGTCTATAAGACGGGCATGCCCGCTGAAATTTTTGAAACCCGGATGATTAGAAAGGACGGTCAACTTAGAAACGTTGAGATTTCGGTTTCTCTGCTTTGCAATGAAAAGAGAGAACCTATTGGTTTTCGTGGCATCACACGTGATCGGACCGAACAGAAAAAGATCGAAAAGGCCCTCAAAGAAAGTGAAGAAAAATATCGCCTGGTTGTGGAAAACGCAAACGAAGGAATCTATATCATCCAAGACGACATGATTAAATTCCCTAATCCCCGCATGAACGAACTTACCGGGTATTCTATGGAAGAGCTGAAAGATATTCCGCTATTGGATCTGGTTCATCAGGATGACAGGGATAAGATCGAACAGCAGATCAGACAAAGTTTCAAAGATCAAGCTCCCTTAAACATATATTCCTTCAAGATGCTCAATAAGGCAGGTTCAATCATTTGGGTGGACCTAAATACCATACCCATTATGTGGGAAGGTCGTCCGGCCACGCTTAATTTCCTTAGGGACATCACCCCTCATAAAAAAATGGAACTTCAGCTTCTTCAGGCCAGCAAAATGGAAGCGCTCGGGACACTGGCGGGTGGGGTGGCCCATAATTTTAATAATCTGCTCATGGGTATCCAAGGAAACGCCTCTTTAATTCAATTGGATGTTGATCGTGAACATCCCCATTACGAAAAATTAAACAACATCACAAAATTGGTGAAGGACGGTTCCATGTTAGCCAAACAATTGTTGGGAGCGGCAAGGGGCGGGAAATACGAAGTTCGTACCACTGACGTGAATAGGTTGTTGGAACAATCCGTGTATTTGTTTGGGCGCACCAAAAAAGAAATCACCATCCATAAGGATTTACAGGTAGATATATGGCCAGTGGAAGTGGACAGCGGTCAGATCGATCAGGTCCTTTTTAACCTGTACATCAATGCCTGGCATGCCATGTCCGGTGGCGGTGACCTCTACGTTCAAACACAAAATGTGATTTTAAACGATGATTATACAAGTCCATATCATGTTGCACCCGGTAGGTTTGTAAAGATATCCATCACAGATACCGGAATCGGCATGGATGAATCAACGGTGGGCAAAATATTCGATCCATTCTTTACTACAAAGGATATGGTTGTTGGGACAGGTCTGGGACTTGCTTCCGCATACGGAATAATACAAAACCATAAAGGTTTTATTACTGTGTATAGTCAAAAAGGATCAGGAACCACATTCAATATCTACCTTCCGGCCACTGAGAAAAAGGTCGTAGAAGAGAGGGCCGTGCAAGATGAAATCCTTACAGGAAGCGGCACCATACTTTTCGTGGATGATGAAGACGGTGTCAGACAAATAGGAAAAGCGATTTTAACAAGGTTAGGATATCAAGTACTCATAGCCAAGAGTGGAGAAAAGGCTTTAGAGATATTTCAAAAAGATAAAGACAAAATAGATATGATTATTTTGGATATGATCATGCCTGATATGAGCGGCGGTGAAACATTTGATCAGTTAAAAAAAATAGACCCAAACGTCAAGGTGCTTCTTTCCAGTGGGTACACCTTGAACGGTGAAGCCAAAGCCATATTGGATCGAGGATGCAAGGGCTTTATACAAAAGCCATTCTCTCTGAGCGAACTTTCAAAAAGGGTGAAACAGATCAAGGGTGAGAATGAATGAAAACAATCGAAGTTAATGGATTTAAATTTCGAAATTTGATCTTTGAAAGCAATAGAACGGTTGTCTATAGAGGTATCAGGCTGGCCGATGACCTACCTGTTATCGTCAAACTTTTTAAATCGAAACACCCAACACCCCGTGAAATAGAAAGGATCGAGAATGGATATCGTGTTGCGAAAAGCATGGATATTCAAGGTATCGTCAAACACTACAGCCTGGAAAACATCAGTGGTCGTAAAATCTTAGTCATGCAAGATGCAGGGGGTATGATTCTTAAGGACTACATCCACTCGTATAAAATCACGCTGAAAGAATTTTTGGAAATTGCCATTCATTTAACTGCCGTTATCGAGGATATCCATGGCCAAAGAGTCATTAACAAAAACATCCATCCGGGGAATATCTTGTTTCATCCAAATACAAAAGAGACAAAGATCATCGACTTTGGAATCGCCACCCAATTTCAACAAGAGGTTCAAATAGATCCGAGGATTGAAGATCTTCAAGGAACCATGGCCTATATTTCACCGGAACAAACAGGCCGGACGAAACAATCTGTCGACCTCCGTTCTGATCTTTATAGCCTGGGTGTGACACTCTACGAAGTCCTGACGGGCAAACCCCCTTTCGTCTTTAAGGACCCTATGGAAATGGTTCATGCCCATATTGCACGACAGCCTGTCCCGCCCGATATGAATTCCGATATCCCTAAGGTAATATCGGAAATGATCATGATACTTCTTTCAAAAATGCCTGATGATCGCTATCAAAGTGCATCGGGTCTTAAATCAGACCTTGAGCGATGTTACAGGATGCTATGCGATAAAGGCGAAATTGAATCTTTCAGATTGGGGCAAAAAGATGTCTCGGACCGATTGATCATTCCCAACCGCCTTTATGGCCGGGATGATGAGATCAAACAGATTCACGGATTACTTACAAGAATACGCCAAGGGGAGGCCCTAACACTTCTCGTAGGTGGTCCCCCTGGCATTGGAAAGACTGCCCTGATTCAAACCGCCCTGCGTTCTACAAACGGGGAAAAGGGATATGTTATTTCAGGGAACTTTGATTATCTCCAACGAGGTATCCCTTATCGTACTATTATTATAGCCTTCCAGGATCTTATCCGACAAATATTGGCCAAACCTGAAGAAGAATTAAATATTATTCGGCAGGAAATCATGGAGGCGTTGGGCCTCAATTCTCAGGTCATCATTAAGGTCATTCCTGAATTGGAGTTGCTCATTGGTGAACAAAACACTATACCTACAGTCGGTCCTGCAGAGTCCCTAAATCGTTTTCACTTAACGTTTCAAGATTTTTTCCGGGTCTTCACCAAGGTCGAGCACCCCTTGATCGTGTTCTTGGATGATATGCAGTGGGCTGATCCTGAATCCATATCTCTGATCCAAGCCATCGGAGCTGATCCGGAAAGGGGTTATTTGCTTTTCATTGGAGCCTATCGGAACCACAGGTTAGACCCATCACATCCCGGCACACATGCATTAACCTGTAAAGGTCATGAAAATCGATCTAAAACCCTTTTCATGTCCCTTAAAAACCTTAGTGAGGAGGATATTGAATGCTTATTAGAAGATATGCTTCTCAGTTCCAGTGAAGAGTTGAGGCCGTTTTCCGAGGTCATCAAACAAAAAACAGACGGCAATCCCTTCTTTATCATCCAATTTTTACAGGCATTGTATCGTGAAAAGATCCTGTACTTTGATCAAACCGCGTCCCGATGGCGATGGACACCAAGCAAGGCAAGGGATATGGCGGTTTCGGACAATGTTGTAAACCCTATGATCAAACAACTTAAAAATCTTCCGGAAACCACGCGGTATGTCATGCAGGTGGCTGCATGCATAGGCAGTGAATTTGAGCTTGATATTCTATCCCAGGCTATTGAAATGTCCCATTCCCTAACCCTGAAGGCCCTTGAACCCGCCCTGAACGAGAACGTGATTGTTCAAGCGGGAGATCATGTTGGAGCCGGTGGCCTGATCATCTCGGGCAAAGGCAAAAATCGGGATATGCCCGATGTACAATTCCGTTTTTCCCATAGCCGGATACACCAAGCGGCCTATCAAATGTTTGGGAAAGCCGAAAGAAAAAAGACACATCAAAAAATCGGTTGGCTTTTAATGAGCAAGACCTCGCATGAGCTCTTGGAAGACCGATTATTTCTTATCTTGAAACATCTCAATATGGGAAGGGATTCTATTCGAGAAGAATCAGATAAAATCAAAGCCGCTGAATTAAATCTATTGGCATGTAAAAAGGCCAAAGAGTCCAATGCTTATAACTCTGCTATGGGATATGCCGACGCCGGAATTGCGCTGTTACCGGAAGATAGTTGGAATCTTCATTTTGAGCTGACCTTAAATCTATATAAGGAAGGCGCTGAATCCCATTCCTTTACAGGTAATTTGGAAGAAGCTGACCGGTTGTTTAACGAGGCGTTGTCTCAAGTAAAAGACGTTGAAGACAAAATTGTGATCTATCTGGAACAAATACGTGCCTACACGGATAGAAGGATGGTGCATGAATCCATACAATTGGTAAAGACCGCTCTTGGTTTAATGGGGCTTCCCATACCGGATTCCGAGCAAGAATTGACGTCGTTGAGACTGCAGGAAAGAAGAAGGCTCAAAAACAATCTTAAAGGGAAAAAAATATCCGATCTGTATCATCTGCCGGAAATAACTGAACCGAATATATTATTACTAATAAAATTAACAACATGTGTAAGCCCATATACATTGGGCATGTGGAACTTAGCGCTTTTTCTAATATATAAATGCATGAATATCATGGTAGAGAAAGGAAATTGCGATTTCTCAGCGGTCAATTATAGCCAGTATGCCACGGCTAGGGCCTGCATCGGTGATTTCAAGGAAGCTGCCGAATTCGGCGAGTTATCCATTCAATTCGCCAATAAGAGCAACAATCCACGCATCAAATGTCGTACCTATTTTGTCTACGCTACATTCATACAACATTGGACTAATCATTTGGGACAGGGAGATTCTTTCTATGATAAGAGTTATGAAGCCGTCAAAGAATCAGGACAACTGGAAACCATGGCATATATCCTATTTGATAAGGCAATCAACAGCCTGATCAGAGGCGCAAACCTGAACCGTATTTATCAAGAAATGATCGAGCGTGCCGTGGCATTTGAGAAGACAGGGGATACCATATTGATCACGGATCCTTTTTGTGTTTCCACCTTTCAACTCATAAAAAACCTTCTGGGATTAACCTTGGACAAACATACCTTTAACGACAAGACATTTGATGAAAATCATTTTATCCAATCACCTCTAATTATCGATTTTTCGAAAGTAGTCTATTTTCATTCCAAATTAATTAACGTTTATCTGTTTGAAGATTTAGAAATCCAGATTGATATTGCAGATAAAACAATGGCGCTTATCTTGACGGCCGCCGGACATGCCTTTGTCCCGAATATCTTTTTCTTGACGGCCTTGATTTATTTGAAAGCCTGCCCGAATTCCGATCCGAAAACCAAGAAGCATTACCTCGATAAGGTTGAAAAGATTCAGTCTCAAATGAAGATCTGGGCAAATCATTGCGAAGCCAATTGTCTTCACAAATATTTGCTCATAGAGGCTGAAAAAAACTCTGTCCTGGGTGATGAGATCAAGGCTATGAGGCTCTATGATCAAGCCATTGAGTCGGCTCGGAAACACGAATTCATCAACAATCAAGCCATTGCCAACGAAGCGGCGGCCAAATATTATCTTACCAAAGGGCTGAAAAAAATAGCGTCCTTATATATGAATGAGGCCCATTACCTGTTCGGATTATGGGGGGCGAATGCCAAGGTAAAGGATCTTGAAGAAAAATATTCCGAATTGATCGCTACAAACCAGTCAGGAGAAAAAGCCACATCATCTTTGAGTATTGGGTCCGATCCGGAGGATGATATTGAATTATCCGCCGGCCTTGATCTCAACACCATCATGAAGGCCTCTCAAGTGATCTATAGTGAAGTTATCCTGGAAAAACTGATTGGTAAACTCATCACGATCATGATGGAAAACGCGGGCGCGGACCGGGGTGTCTTTCTCCTAAAAAAAGAGGATGGTCTTCATGTGGAAGCAGAGGTCGAAGCTGATAAAAAAGACGTAAGATATTTGAACTCCATACCGGTGAAAGGTTCCCATATGGTGCCTGAGACGATCATCAGCCATGCAGAAAGGTCGAAACAGACGCTGGTTCTGGACGATGCCGTCAAAGAATCCCTTTATCCAAATGATAAATACATCCAAGAGAAACAGCCTAGATCGATTCTTTGTATCCCGGTTGTTCACAAAAATAAATTATTATCCATCCTCTACCTGGAAAACAATCTGAGTTCAGGGGCATTCACTTTGAAAAGACAGGAACTATTACAAATCCTCTCTTCTCAGGCAGCCATATCCATGGAAAATGCTTCTCTCTACGACAATCTTACCAGAGAGATTAATGAGCGTAAGCGAACAGAGGAAGACTTAAAAGAGACGAATGTCAGACTTGAACAAACCATTACCATTGCTAAAAATATGGCTGAAAAGGCCGAGGCCGCCAATAAGGCCAAAAGCCTTTTCTTGGCCAATATGAGCCATGAGCTCAGGACACCTATGAATGCCATTATGGGAATGTCTGGACTTCTGATGGATACAAACCTGGATGAAACCCAGAAGGATTTTTTAGAAATCGTCAGAGATTCCTCAGATGCGCTCATGGAGATTATCAATGACATTCTCGATTTTTCAAAGCTCGAAAATGACAAGATGACGATTGAATCAATGGATTTTGATTTTCGTGTTTCTCTAGAAGAAACCATGCATAAATCCATAATAAAAGCGCACGATAAAGAACTTGAATTGGCTTACGTGATTGACCCTGAAGTCCCTTCACGCGTTCGAGGTGATCCCGGCAGGCTTCGCCAAGTTATCCATTACCTTATCAATAACGCCATTAAATTCACAGACCAAGGTCAAGTCTCCGTAAGGATAACCCCTGAAAAAATTTCCGAAACCCATATCAAGATCCGTTGTTCTGTTGAGGATACGGGGATCGGCATAGCAGAAAAGGACATTAAACAAATCTTTCAATTGTTCCATCAGGCCGATGCATCCAGTACACGCAGATATGGGGGAACAGGCATTGGCTTAACCATCGCTCAGGAACTGGTCGCATTAATGGGGGGTGAAATCGGCGTTGAAAGCACGCCAGGAAAGGGTTCAATATTTTGGTTTACCGCGGTCCTTGAAAAACAGCCCTGCACGGAAAAAGAGGTACATTTCTCACCATTTGACACCCATGGGAAACGAGTCCTCATTGTCGCTGACAACCGGCCCAATCTTGACGAACTTCAACGACAGGTGGAGAACTGGGGATTTTTATGTGTTGCAACCCATGATGGCGATGTAGCCATAACCCTGATGGATGCGGCTTTAAAGTCAAGGACGCCTTATGATGCAGTCATATTAGATATACACCCGTCTTCCCCAATGGGCAAATCACTGGTGCACAGGATTAGAGAGGACTCGAAGCTCAAGGGTACGAAGATAATTTTACTCTTATCCTCAGGTATGAGAGGTGAAGCGGCCGAGATGAAAAAGGCCGGCTTTGCCGCCTATTTGACCAGACCATTCAAGGATAGTCATCTACTGGATTGTCTGATTTTAGTTCTGAATGAAAAGGGAGATACCGCGTCCATAGACAAACCAATGATTACCCGTCATACGATCAATGAGATGCAAAGGCAAAACAAACGTATCCTTGTTGCGGAAGATAACGTCTTCAATCAGAAATATGCCCTTCACCTATTGGAAGAATTCGGTTTTCAGGCCGATATCGCGCCAAACGGCAGACAGGCCATAGGACTACTTGAAACGAATCCATACGACGTTGTTCTGATGGACGTCCAAATGCCCGTCATGGACGGCATTCAGGCCACACAGGCGATCCGAGACCCGCAGTCCAGGGTGTATAACCGTGACATCCCCATAATCGCCATGACGGCCCATACCTTGGAAAGAGACCGAGAGCTTTGCTCGCAGGCGGGAATGAACGATTATGTCTCAAAACCCGTTGATCCTGATGAACTCTTGAAAGCGATAAAGAAACAGCTTTCCATATCCGATTAATTTGCCCGGATCTATCAAACAATACCAATTTTTCGCATAAGATGATTCTATTGCATTCCTAATCTATATTGATTAAAATCAGATCGAAAATTCAAGGCGCCACTCAAGGTTGTTTCAAGATGTTGTTCTTTTATTCAGCAGGAGGCAAAGGCATGGCTGATATTTATGAAAAATTAAGGACAAGATTGGATGATCTTGCAACGGGATTCCCTTCCACCGAAGATAAGATGGAAATTCGGATACTCAAAAAGCTGTTTACAGAGGATGAGGCTGAATTTTTTTTGGAACTTTCACCTCTTCCGGAATCACCGGCAGATACGGCCAAACGACTGGGTCTTGATCCCGATCAAACCGCAACGCAAATGGAACGAATGGCCAAAAAGGGGCTGCTATTCAGATCCAGAAAAAATGATTCGGTGAAATACGCGGCCGTGCCTTTTATTGTGGGGATCTATGAGTTCCAGGTTGATAAACTGAATAAAGAGATTGCGCACGACATGAATGAATATTTTGAAAAATCATTAGGCAGGACCCTCCAGTCATTTAAGACTCCGGTCATGCGAACCATACCCATCTTGAAAGATCTGGTCGTCAAATGGCCTATTGCACCCTATGAAGATGTCCTGAAAATCCTTGAACAACATGAGATCATAGCCATTGCTCCTTGTATCTGCCGAACCTTGATGAAAATGGTTGATAAAGGATGTGATAAACCCATTGAGACATGTTTTATGTTTGGTTCGCACGCTCACTATTACGTGGAAAACGGGATGGGTCGTTATATTGATCTTGCTGAAGCCAAAAAGATCATTAAACGTAATGAGGAGGCGGGACTGGTGATGCAGCCGTTCAACTCCCAAAGAATGGGCGGTATGTGCAGTTGTTGCGGGGATTGTTGTGGCATGTTGAGATCACTCAAAATGCAACCCAATCCTGCAAAAGCGGTTCAGAGCAACTATTACGCCCGGGTCAATCCGGAGGAATGCATTGGTTGCGAAACATGCCTGGACCGATGTCAAATGGAGGCCATTGAGGTGGTCGGTGAAAAGGCGGTCATTGATCTGGGTCGATGCATCGGCTGCGGATTATGTGTGACCACATGCCCTACAGGCGCCATGCAGTTGATAAAAAAACCGGAAGATCAACAATATGAGCCCCCCAAAATCGGTGCGGAGACGTATATAAGAATCGCCATGGAGCGACACAAGGATATGATGCCGAAGAATTGATTATTTGTATGCATGAAATGTCCATAGCGGAAAGCTTGATCCTAATTATCAAAGAAGAAATGGCTAAACACGATGTTCATGTCCTAAAATCCGTGAAACTTGAAATCGGGAAACTGTCGGCCGTTGTTCCGGCTTCTCTTTTATTCTGTTTTAGTATCATGACAAAAGGCACGAATCTAGAAGGGGCTGAATTGATCATGGAAATGATCCCGCTCAAGGCGACCTGCACCGTATGTGGTGAAACATTCGAGATTATTGACCATACCTTCATCTGCCCGCACTGTGAGAGCAGGGACATTGAAACCATTGCCGGGCAAGAACTAACCATCGTGGAAATTCATGCGAGTTGATTTGTGCCGAATTGAAATGCTCCCTCCCTTAGCGGGAGGAGCTAGAGCGAGGGGGAAAAGCCCGGATTGCATGAAAACCCCTTGTCCTTCCACTCTTACCCTATCCCTCCCCCATCGAGGGGAAGGGAACCCGATCCATTCCAGAAAACAGAGTTAGGGAGAAACCTATTCATGAAAATACCTATTGTTAGGAATATCTTGGAGGCAAACGATCGAATCGCCCAGGAGAATCGAAAATTTTTTGATAAAAACGATATCACGGTTTTAAACCTAATGAGTTCCCCCGGTGCAGGTAAAACAAGCCTCCTGGAAAGAACCATTGACGCCCTCAAAAAGGATATCAGGATCGGCGTGATTGAGGGTGATATTCAATCATCCCATGATGCCGAACGAATCGCTCGAAAAGGGATCCCTGCCGTTCAAATCAATACGGGCGGTGCATGCCATCTGGATGGAAACATGATTCGGGAGACCTTTAGCGAGTTTAGATTCGATGAACTGGATTTATTGATAGTGGAAAATGTAGGCAACCTGGTATGTCCGGCCGAATTCAAAATGGGGGAAGATTTTAAAATCATGATCCTGAGTATCACAGAGGGGGATGACAAACCGACGAAATATCCACTAATGTTCCGTGAATCACGAGTATTGCTTGTCAACAAGATAGACCTCCTACCCTATGTAGATTGCAGCATTGAAAAGATTAAAAAAGATGCATTACATATTAATCCCCATCTTATAATCTTTGAAATCTCATGCAAAACAGGAGAAGGAATTCAAACATGGACGGATTGGCTTAAAGGAGAGGTAAAGTTGAATAAAAATACCTGGTGAACTTTTCATAATGGAATAAGGGCCTCCCAATAGAAATAGACAAATATTTTTCCATAAGACTTTATTCCAGATTGAGATCAAGCGTCTTTTGATAACATGGATATCATGACCTGAATCTTGCACCAATCATCAACTGCGGCTTGAAGCGCCTTGACGATAAAGCTTGTTTCATGATTTTGATCCTCACCATATCGGTAATATGCCTGCGGGTCAAAATCACTCCAACTTCGCTTTATAGTCAGGCTTTCGGCACCTCGTTACGATAATTTGTGCAAGATTCAGGTATGAACTTTCAGACAAATGGGGTGTTCGTTCAATGGTGAGACTGTTCATAATGATTCAAGAGAGAAATACTCAATCGAAGTCATTGATGACCATCTCTACAGAAGGATGATCATGAATAACTTACATCATACCCATTTCTTTCTCTTGAACCCCTGCCGTCTTGAACCCTCAATCAAGCGCAATCGGCCAATATAGAAAAGCCCTTTATTCTTCGTACATAATTGACTAAAGAAAAAATGATTATCCCTTCACTTTTTCCGTCAGGGCCGGGATAAATTCAAGAATGTCTTCCATGATGCCCACATCTGCGACCTGAAAGATAGGCGCCTTTGGGTTTTTATTAACTGCCACGATAAAAGGCGAGCCTTTGAGGCCCCCCAAATGCTGAAATGACCCGCTGATCCCCAAAGCCATGTAAACATTGGGGCTGACCGTTTTGCCTGAAGTTCCCACTTGCCGAGCTTTCTCCAGCCATTTGGCGTCCACGATAGGGCGTGAGCAGGAAACCACGGCACCCATGGCATTAGCTAATTCCCTGGCCAAATCAATATTTTCTTGATCTTCGATACCACGACCTACGGAAACCAGAATATCCGCCTTGGTGATATCCACATCACCGGCCTCGGCCGCTACAACCTCTAAAAATCGACGCTTGACACTTACATCATCCACTTCACCAGACTTATCTTCTACTTGACCGCTGGCTGATGGCTCCTGTTCAGGCTGAAATACACCCGGCCGCAAAGTCAGAACCAGCCCGCCTGAAACATCACATTGAATGTGGGTATGGGCCATGCCGCTATATTCCTGTCGGACCAATCTTAAAATCGTCCCGTCAAGGCCATCAATAGCCACCGCATCAGCCATGTAGGCCGCATCGAGTTTAATAGATAATCCGGGTGCCAAATCCATGCTGAATGGATCATGGGGCAATAAAAAAATGGCATGGGACGGTAGGCTCTTCACAAGTATTTGACGAACCACTTCCGCATTGGGATAAGCCAGTGAAGAATGATCAAACTTCCAGACTCTCGGGAATATCTTGGCCGCCTCGGCACAAACATTGTTCATCGCATCTCCGGTTCCCATTAAAATAGCCGTAACGGATGCAGCCGCATCTATCTTTTGGGCCGCCGTAAAAAGCTCGGCCGCTGTATCACTCAAGACACCATCTTTATGTTCGATATATGCAAAAACCTGCGCCATTATTTCAACCCTCCTTTTGCCTTCAGCATTTCAATCAACCTATTGATTTTTTCATCCAAGGTGCCTTCCAGCATCTCTGCGCCCTCGCCCAGTTCAGGCACAAAATAGTCGATTCGTTTCACCTTGGCGGAACCCGCACCTACTGTATTTGTGGCAATGCCCAAATCCGACGAAGCGTAAGTGGGTATTTCTAAGGACGCCACTTTACGAATACCTCTGATACCCACATAACGAGGTTCATTGATGCCCGTTTGAATGGAAAGCACGCAAGGCAGGTCGATCTCATTCATTTCTTGGTTGCCGCCTTCGATTTCACGGCCGATTTTTATTTTTTTATCGTCCACTAGTTCAATGTAATTAACCAATGAGGCATATGGCCGATCCAACATGGCCGCTAACATTCCTCCCACTTGACCGGCGCCGTCATCGGCCTGGGCACCGGTCAAGATTAGATCATAATTTCCTTTTTCAACGGCCGCTTTTAAAATGGAAGCGATCCCTTTGCCATCCGTACCCTCAAAAGCTTCATCCGAAAGCAGGATACCATTATCCGCGCCCATGGCCATTTCCCGGCGTAAAATTTCTTCGGATTCCTCATCACCGACCGTGATGACCGTCACCGAACCGCCGACCTTATCACGGATCTGGATGGCCTCTTCCACGGCATAATTGTCCCATTCATTAACGGAATAGACCAAGTCACCACGTTCAATATCGGTTCCATCAGCTTTGATCCCGATTTCATTCTCAGCCGTGTCCGGAACCCGTTTGACACAAACCAGTATATCCATATATATTCCTCCTTATTGAATTATTCCATATATTGAGCAATCAACTCGGCCAAATCAATGGCCTCTACTTGCCCCTCCATGCCAGCCACCTTAATGGCATCTTCAATATTGACAAGACAGAACGGACAGGCTGTGACAATGACATTGGCACCGGCCTCTACAGCCATTTGAACTCGAAGCACACCCATGCGTTGTTCTTCCTCCGGCTCGTAAAAGAGCATGAGCCCTCCCCCGCCGCAACAAAAAGACCGATCCCGACATCGAATCATATCGACTCGTTTGATTCCGGGTATGGCATCCAACACGGCCCTTGGTTCATCGTAAAGTCCATTATGCCGACCCAAATAACATGGATCATGATAAGTGTAAATCCTATTCCCGTTAACGAGTCGTTTCATTTTTAACTGCCCATCTCGAATTTTCCGAGCTAAATATTGACTGATGTGTTCAACCGGCGGGATGTTCTCATAATCATTCTTGAGGGCGTTGAAAGCATGGGGATCGGATGTTATTATGCGGGAAATCCCGCTTTTAAGAATCGCTTCAGTATTTTGACTCCTCAGATCCTGAAACAACATCTCTTCACCGAAACGTCTCACCTCATGACCACTGTCTTTTTCCGCAACGCCCAAGATCCCGAAATTTTCTCCCATATGGGATAGAATCGTAGCGGTTGCACACCCGATAGCCTGCATTCGATCATCAAATGAGGTAATACTGTCCACAAAATAAAGGATTTCAGCCTGGTGCTTTCCATCCAATACTTTTACATGAACATCCTCAGGAAGCAAATTGGTCCATTCCACACGCTTTTTCTCCAATTTACCCCAGGGGTTTCCCCTTTTTTCAATAGCGCTTAAGGGCTTTTGCAGCGATTGAGGGACAACCCCCTCATCAACCATACCGCGGCGCAGATCAACAATCTTATCAATATATTCAATTCCCAACGGGCATTCCTGCTCACAAGCACCGCATGTAGTGCATGACCATATTTCATTTTCTTCGAAGATACCACCAATCAGATTTTCGCCTTGCTTGAAGGGGGCTCCAATCGGAAATATGGGATAGTTACGAAACGTCAAATCACGCCCCTTAATGGAAATAAACCGGGGTGATAACGGTCGACCCACTGTATTGGCTGGACAGTTATCTGAACATCGTCCGCAATCGGCACAAGAGTAAAAATCTAGGATATGTTTCCAGGTAAAATCTTCCAGCCTTTTTACACCGAAAGATTCCAAGTCATCCAGTTTTTCATCACTCACACCGTATCGAACGGGTTTGATATTTCCACGCCGGGTGCGCATAAAGAAAACATTGAATGCGGATGTGATCACGTGAAAATGCTTACCTAAAGGTAAAAAGCAGAGGAAGGTGAAAAAGGTCAAATCATGGATATAATAGGCGATGGTATGAAGCCCTTGCAGTGTGGACACTGATGTTCCGATCAGGACCTTACTCCAGAACCATGAAAGGGATAACGGCGCTAACAGTTCAGTATGCATGGCTTTTTGTTCTTGGGCAGATACCAGACTCCCGTCGAATAAACTCTCCGTGATCATTAACACGCCGATCATGGCCAGAACAAATAATGCTTCGCCTGTATGGGCCTTGCCATATTTGGAGGGTACGGCATACCGATCCGGGGTAAAAATCCCTCGACGAATCATGGCTACCACGACGACAATAAGCACCCAAGTCGAGGCATAGTCTTTTAATAAATAATAAAGGGTACCCAATAGGCTATTAAACCCTGGTATAACAAATTTGGGGAAAACGCCTAGAATAACCATCTCCGTAGAGCGTATACTCAATATGAGAAAACCAGCAAACAACAAGATATGTAAAACACCGGCGAACATATAACGGGGTTGACGTATCTGGAACAACCACATCGTAAAAAATTGGCGTATCCGTTCCGGGAGGTTATTCCATCGCATATCCGGGGCAGCCTTGAGTAATGGAGTCGCACGAATAAATATAAAATAAAGGAAAATAGCGATGCCGAGGACCGGAATGGCAATCGAAAAAATGATGTTAGGGATAAAAAAAAGAAATGTTTTACCTGGGGGGATGAGCGCGAATTCCATTAATAAGTATCCTTTCATCGATTTTTGAAATGTTGAAAATTTATCAAGATTGCATAGATCTTGTCCATGAAAATGTCATCCGGATCAACCATTTTTCATTCCATAATATACAATAAGCCGGACATGATTACATGTCAGGACGTCAAATCCATTCATTTCCTTTTCTTCTTGTTTCGTCCCACGGTTTTGTCTAATTTTTGTTCCAGTTTTTCGGGCGGTTGCTCGAATGCGACTTTGATACGCCAACCATTGAATCCGTCGTCTTGACAAATACCTCGAACCACGATTTCCGTCAATGGGTCCACTAAAGATAGGAGATTTTTTGGGCGTCCAAGGAGTAGATGACTGATGACGTTGTGTTCAATTGTGCCAAGAACGGCTGCACGCACAAGATAAGGGTCCGTGTTCACCTTAAATTCACCTGATTCAATACCCTCCTTGACAATATCAACAAATAATCGTGCCCATTCCCTCACGACTTGATAAGTGTCCGTCTTAAGAAATTCTCGATTGGATTTTAATATCAGCAAGGCCACGGATGCATAATCAGGATGTTTTTCATAGATATCTAAATACCAATAGATAATGGCACGTAATTTATTGGCGGCGCCTCTTATGATTTTAAGATGTAAAAGAAGGTCTTCCTTTCCTTTCAATGTCATACTCAAAGGGATCGCAAACAAGAGTTCTTCCTTGGTGGGAAAATATTCATAAATCGTGGCATCCGACACACCGGCCTGACGTGCGATTTCAGATATGGTGGCCTGATGAAATCCTTTTTCCGCGAACACTTTCTCCGCCGCTTTGATAAGATTGGCTTTTCGCACTTCCATTCTTTTATTGGTCGCCAATTCAAACCTCATTTATCATATTTTTGTTAATTTTAGATTATTTGATTATTGACCATGTTCGATGTTTATAGAGTTTATCATTGAAAATCAAGAATAGAATGCTGCTATAAAAAAATCTAAATAATTAGTAACAATTTAGGTTTTTCTAAATCCAAACGATTGGATTCCGCGATCAAGTCGCGGAATGACCGTGCAAAAACCAAAGGTGATGGTCTCGCAAAAGTCGAAAAATACGCGTTTTTGTCATTCCGGCCTGCCTGTGCGTGTCCGC
>JAFGGA010000135.1 GCA_016930835.1 Deltaproteobacteria bacterium | reverse complement strand
TATGCCTGCGGGTCAAAATCACTCCAACTTCGCTTTATAGTCAGGCTTTCGGCGCCTCGCTACGATAATGGGTGCAAGATTCAGGTAATCATTTCGTGCTTCCCCGATTTCGTGCTTTCGTGATTTAATTTCGTTTTAACTCATCCAATTCATTTCTAATCCCCATTCGCGTCAATGAAAAATCATACCTTACAGGGTCTTCCGGGGAAATTTTTTTAAATGTCTCAGTGATCTCAAGCGCCGTGCGCATATCAGCTTGCTTCCTTGAGGTCAATTGAAGCGATTGACCGATTCGGTGCATATGGACATCCAATGGTATGATTAACTTAGATGGGGGAATCTCTCCCCATCCACCCGGGTCCACATCGTCTTCACGTACCATCCACCGCAGAAAAAGATTGAGCCTTTTACAGGCACTTCCTTTATCAGGACACGCGATAAGATGTTTTTGATCGTCAGGTAAATATTTGCTCAATTTTTTTGTAAAGATTGAGAGAGCAGGGAGTATGGTTTCATCATTTTTATCAAATCCATCCAAAAACCCTTGATAAAGGGATCCATATTTTAAGATCATGCCCCTGGCACCCAGGAGCATGTGGGTCATACTTTCTCCGGATGTGAAGCGATGTCTGAAATCTGCGAATAGGGACATCATATTTTTTGAGGAGGTGTTCAATACAAAATCATAAGGTGAGTCATCCATCCGATCCAAGATAGATGATACGCTTTTGAGGATCTGGGCGACCCGGCCGTATGCCAGTGAAGAGGCGATGAGTCCCACCAATTCACGATCGCGTAATTCAGGGTAGTCGTAAAGGAATTCCAATGGGTCGGGATGGACGAATTTGCGGTGGTGGTATAGGGCGAAAATTTCATTTATTTTTCGTGTGGTGATTTTATGTTTTTGCATGAATAAGCCTTGTTGGATACTGGATTCTGGATATGTCATCTGATTTTTACCCTTTATCACTCGGTAATATAGCGTGTTTAATATTTCTAAGCAAATCTTTAACAAACAAAATCCGTTATCATTGGACGTAAGGCTAGGAAGGATGATGCGGCCGGGGACCTGCCCTGAGAAGGAAGATATTGAAAGGGGCGTTTTTTGTAGGGCCGGATTTTACATGCGGCCATGATGGAGAGGAATTTTATGCGTAGTCGTTATTCATGGCAATTTCCGTTTTTCCGGCGGCATGTAAAATGCCGCCCTACGAATATCTAATATTCCCCTCCCCTCGCGGGAAGGGTTAGGGGAGGGGGTTCAGGAAAGATTCGCGAAAATTGAATGGTCGCCTAAAGACTCCGTCCGAATTCCAGGCTATTTTTATTGATACTGATATCCATATCTTCTTGGATCATCTCATGGCCTTTTTCCATAAAGGGTAAGTAGATCAATTCGGATCGACCGACCTCAAATCGGATCTGAGGAAGATAGGGATAGACCCTATTCTTTGTTAATGTCGAACTGGCCAGGAGCACCTTCATGGACTGGGCCGCTTCAGTCCACGGCAAAGTGACCGAATAGAGCCGCTTGCCTTTGATGCCTTCTTCGGAGTGATAGGTTTTTTGGGATATGGTGAATTGCCTGGAGAGGTTCAGAAAGACCTTTGGCCGGATCTTGAAAGCCGGGCTCCAAAAATGCATGGGTGCATTATCCCATTCCTTGCCCAGGACCCTTGGTTGGTTGGTGATCCGGATAAAATCCGCAAAGGATTGAATCTCCACACCTTCCCGGGCCGTTGCGGACGTCTTCCAGAAAGGGAGATACACACATTCCGGGTTCCGGCCGGGTACCACTTTATGCTGAATTCGGTCAAAGGCACCTTGTCGTACTTCCCAAGCCGTGTCGCAATTAGCGCAAGTCAGGATAACACTATCCCGGTCGCCTTCCAGGTTCCAGCCGCATTGGGGGCATAAGGTGGCCATGAAGGTGAGATCCCACTTTGGGTTTTTATGAATAAACGGCTCAAAGGCCTCATCACCATTCGCAAGCTTTGCAATAGGCCGGTTTAATATGGCATCAAAGAGCATGTCCTTTTCTGTATACAAAGGCAGATAGATAACACTCATGGTCTCACCGATATAGGTCCGGTGAAGGACCTGGTCTGAGAGACGACCAGATGAAAGCCTTCCGGCCCGATCCACTATTTCCGAGGCCTTCAGCGTGAACTTCAGGAACGTACCTTCGGTCTCCGGTGTAACGAATGTCACCTTCATGGCCTGGGGCCTAAGGCCAAGAGAAACAGGAAGCCCCTTGAGGTCCAGTCCTACATGGGCAATGTCCACAACCCGATGGCCCACGGACATATCTTTACAAAAAAAGACATTGCCCTTGAATCGCAAAAAGGGTGCATAAATAATGTTTTTATTCGGGGCCTTATGGGGGAGGGCGTATCGGAAATAATTCGGGGCGAAGATATAATTCTTCACCCCGCAGTAAGGACAACTCAGTAAATGATCGGTTTCATCCAATTCAATTGCCCCCCCACATTGGGGACATGTCTGTTCAATGGTGAAGCCCATCTAGTTGAGCTTCTCGCCGCATTGATTGCAGAAAGATGATCCCGGCAGGTTCTCGGCCTTGCAATGTGGGCATACCCTTGGTGCCGGTTTTTCATCGGAGGGATGACCGCATCTGGGGCAGAACCGGGCGTTAGGGGATAGGTTTTTACCGCAATTGGCACATTGCTGAAACACAAGTTGTTGATGGCCGCAATGCGGACAGAACCTCGATTCCTTAGGTATGGGCAACTGGCAGTCCTGGCATTTCACTTCTTGTGGTGGAGGACTCGCTCCTCCGTCACCGCCCTGTTGGGGTCTAAAGGCCTCGGCAAACATGGCCGGCATCATAAAACCCAGCCCCATGCCCATACCTGATCCGGCATCACCTTGTGATTCGGCGGCCTTCTCCATTGCCATGGCGGCTTTCATCTTAACCAGCCGATCCAGGTCTTGGATGACATTGAGACGGCTTTTGTCATCTATGGCTTTTTGCACTTCCTGTGGAGGAGTAATGGATGTCACGTAGAGGTTATTCAGTCCAAGGCCGAAACGCCTAAAGTCGTCCTGGAGCTGTTTCTGCAGCCCCTCCGATATCTTTTCATATTGGCCGGGAAGATTCAACACACTATCCAGGTTTTCACCCAGATAGTCATTGAAGCGTGAGATAATAACGCGTTTAAGATACTCTTCAATTTCCTCGGTGGTGTATCGCCCCATTGTGCCCACAAGGGTATTGATAAAAAGCACCGGTTGGATCACCTGGATGTTGAATACACCATGGGCACGCAGCCTTATAAGTCCCAACTCGGAGTCTCGAAAGGCCACGGGATCACGCGTGCCCCACTTCAGATTCGGGAAGATTTTTAAATTGGCAAAATAGACTTCGGCTCGAAGCGGGCTGGTCATACCCCAAGGCATGGCCAGTATTTTTGTGAGGACCGGGATATTGCCGGTCTTTAAGGTATGCCGCCCGGGACCAAATGCATCGCAGGCCTTTCCTTTATAAAACAAAACACCTGCTTGACTCTCCCGAATCGTTAGTTGGGCCCCGAATTTGATTTCACCGGAGCCATTTTCAGGTATCCTGTGGACTAGTTCTTTACCGCTTTCATCAAACCATTCGATGACTTCCAAGAAGATGACGTTGTTGGTTCCCATGGGTTTCTCCTTTCAGTAAATGACCAGCTCGTGTCCATCCATTAATCCCCCCTCCCCACGCGGGAGGGGGTTAGGGGGAGGGGGTAACAACACGGATTCCTTTAACATTCCTAGCTTTTCCACCCCCACCCTAACCGTTCGGCTGCGCTCACGCCGAAGCCCTCCCCCGTCAAGAGGGAGGGGATTCGGGGTATTTCTGGAAGAACATTAGGTTATCGTTAGGCAGTGGTTTAAAAAAAAATGATCTAAAAAATGAGTTCATCGATGTAAAGGATTCAAGAGAAACATTAAAAACTTCCGATTTATAACAAAAACGTGTACATTTTTCAACTCTTATCCTGCCTCTCCTGCTTCATAGCGTACATGGCCTCGTCGGCCCTTTCCATAAGGGAGTCAAGAGTATCCCCTTCCATTGCGAGCGCTATCCCCGCGCTGACAGTCAGGTCAATCTCGCCTTCTTTGTATGAAACAAACTTTCGTCTTTTAAGATTTTTCCTGAACGCCAGGATCTTTTCCGCAGCCAGTTCTTTGGTTAACTCTTCGATTAAGACCACGAACTCATCACCTCCCCATCTGGCGATGAAATCATCTTTTCGAAAGGTTTCTGTCAGGCATTCCGCAACCTTTTGTAAAACCTTGTCACCGGCCAAATGCCCGAGCGTATCGTTGATGCTCTTGAATTTATCCACATCAAAGAGGATGATAGAAAAAGACAGGCCGTTTTCTCTAAAGGTGTCCAAGGCCCCTTTCAATCTCTTATCCAACGCCCTCCGATTGTAGAGCCCCGTGAGGTTATCCGTTAAAGCCGCTTCCTGAAGTCGCTTGGCCCTTTTGGAAATCTTACGGGCATCTTGCTCGACCTTTATGATCTTCTTTTTTAATGAATTGATATTTTCTTGAGCGATCTGGGTTTTTCGGAGTTCTTCTTTCTTTTTGATCGAGACGATATTTCTAATGTTTACAAGTTTTGAAATAACGGCTTTTTTCACTTCATTGATAGTCGCATATAGATTGAAAGAATTCGCAATGGAATCCATTTCACTATCAATTTTCATCTCGAAATATTCGATCTCTTTTAACGGTGCTTCACCGCCAAACTCATTGGCCAGAGTCGCTTCCACTTCTTTAATCTGTGCCAGGAGTGAGAGGAATGCCTTATTTACATAGCGGAAATCATCCGCTATCTTTATTTTCAACCCTTCAATAAAATCCAGAAAACGTTCAATCGGTTCCTTGATCTCAATTCTTGCGGGGTCTCCTTTACAGTCGACTTGGATTTTTTCCGCCGCCTCTGTCATCTCACTATTCATAGGATAAAATTCATCTAGAAGGATGGCCATGATCTTCCTGATGGCCCTGCAACTTTCAACAAGGCGTTCCTGTATTTCAGCTAAAGGATCAAATGCCTCATCATCCGGTTTCGCACCGCTCTCCCTGATCAAGATCTTATCTTTAATCCTGCGAATATATTGATCAATATCGTCAAAAGGTATTTCCTTATCCTGCGAGATCATCTCTTTTAGCTCAGTGATTTCCGGTGCCATATCCTTTTGCATGGCCGCCACCAGGCCAACGGTATTGATGACCTTCAGGAGCGAGTCTTTTTCTTCCCTGCGAATCTCCTCCAGATCAAAATAGTCTCGCTTGAGTTGCTTTAATTCCTTGTTGAAATCCTTAGACATTTTATCGACCTTTTTCTAAAAGGGTGTTATTATTTTGACGTTATGTTTTTACATGGACAGGCTGGATCACTTCAATTGATTCAGGGGGCATTGGAGAGAGAAGGATATCAAATTACATAGGAATACAATTTATTGAGCTTCTAAGTGTCGGGTGAGCCAAGGCCTTATAAGCCAAATATACAATTATTATGCCAGGAAGGGTGTAAGGTGTAGTCGCCATCGCCTGAAGGCTAAGGCGGGCCAAGTGGTGCAAAGGGAAAAAGAAATATTATACGGGGATTGTCTTTCGTAGGGTCGGATTTTATACCCGACCGAAGGGCAAGGGATTTTTTTTAGGCCGTTGTTTCATCATAACTCTTGTTTTTTCGGCGGTATATAAAATACCGCCATACGAACCATGGTGGAATAAGGCAGGACGAGCTTATCCTCTTTGGTCAATGGGAATATAATCTCTCTGGTTTAGACCGGTGTATACCTGTCTGGGTCTGTGGAGTTTCCAGTGTGGATCTTCCATGCTTTCTTTCCATTGACTGATCCAACCCGGTAGACGCCCGATGGCAAACATCACCGTGAACATATTTAAGGGTATCCCTATGGCCCGGAGTACGATGCCCGTGTAAAAATCCAAGTTTGGATAGAGATAGTGATCAATAAAATATGAATCCTTCAAGGCAGCCTCCTCCAGTTTCATGGCTATATCCAGCAAAGGATCGTGTATTTTCAGTTTTTCCAAGATCTTATAACACTGTTCCTTCATAATCTTGGCCCTTGGATCATATGTTTTATAAACCCGATGCCCGAATCCCATGAGTCGAAAAGGATCATCTTTATGCTTTGCCCTGGCAATAAAGGGATTGACATCGCCACCGTTTGCCTGGATGGCTTCAAGCATTTCAATCACAGCCTGATTGGCGCCGCCGTGGAGTGGCCCCCAAAGGGCGCAAATACCGGCCGAAATGGCTGCATAGAGATTCACCCTTGCGCTTCCCACTAACCTCACGGCCGCGGTGGAGCAGTTTTGTTCATGATCGGCGTGGAGTATCCAAAAAACATTCAAGGCCTTTACAAGATCGGGATCGATCTCATAGGGTCGGACCGGGCTGTCGAACATCATATTCAAAAAATTGGCCGCATAGGAGAGTTCTTGTTTAGGATAAACCACTTTATGCCCACGGGAGATTTTATAGGATATGGCGGCCATGGTACGAACTTTTGAGAGAAGTCGAGTGACCGTCATATTAATCTCTTCCTCCTCTGAGCGCTCCGGGATCTCCGGATAAAAAGCTCGAAGGGCATTGACCATGGAGGAAAGGATGCCCATGGGATGGGCCCGGCGAGGGAAGTTATTAAAAAAATGACGCATGTCTTCATGTACCAGTGAATGATCGTTCAGTAATACTGAGAAGCTCTGTAATTGCGTTCTGACGGGGAGTTCGCCGTTTATCAGGAGATACGCCGTCTCAACAAAAGAGGAATGTTCCGCCAATTGCTCCACGGGGATTCCACGATAACGGAGGATTCCTTTTTCACCATTCATAAAGGTAATGTTGCTCAGACAGGCGCCGGTGTTGGCAAATCCCGGATCATACGTGATAAAACCTGTTTCTTGCCGTAATTTTGAGATATCAATGGCCTTTTCACCCTCGCTTCCGGTGATGATGGGCATCTCAAATGTTTTGCCGTCAAAGATGAATTTTGCGGTTGTTTCCATTTTATTTCCCCTATGTATTTTGGTCCGGCAAATCTTAGCATGAATACCAAAAAAGCCAATCAAAAAATAATGATCAACGAGAGCACGGTCACTGAGAAAGTCATAACGATTAAAGCGCTCTTGATAATATATGGATAGCTGCCAAAGAGGCTCGCCTTGAAATAGTCCTTGGTCACCAGGAAGCATACATGAATCGGTGAGAGCATCATCCCCATATATCCGAAGGTATAGGCCAAGACCGCATATGATAGGTAGTTCCACATATCAGGTGTTTGGAACATCGGCACAATGAGCGGAAAAGAGGCACCGACAAAACCCATGGCAATACCTGTGATAAGACCGGAAATAAACGGCATCACCACGATAATCAGTATAATCGGTATCCCATAGGTAACAAGCTCGTTTCGGATCAGTTCCACTGCATGGCTATCTTCCATCATTTCTCGAAAGACCATGATCGCCAGGATCAGAAGCAACAAGATCAAGATATCTTTTCTTTTGGCGGCCTTCCAGAATCGACTTAATGAAATATGGTTGATAATTCCCACCCAAGCCATGGCGGCCAGAAGACCAAAAACAATATATAGGAGAGAAGGGATGACCAATGGATGTCCCAGCAAGCGAAGAAAGGCCGATAAAGCGGCAGTGCAGATGATTGTAAAGATAACGATTAGAATGGGCATCATTTCCAAAATAAACTGTTTGATGCTCTGCCATGAAGCTTTCTGGGGAGGCTTATCCTCCTTCTGGTTGCCCATGGGCCTGAGAATAAAGATCGTGCCGGCTATGACTGCAATAATGGTTAATGGCGCCGCCATGGCCATGTAACGCCATGTCTCCACTCTTAATATGGCGACCGCCAGGATCACACCAGGGTAAAGGGGCCACCAGTATTCCCATATATGCCGAAACCAGTAATTCAGTGCGGTTTTTTGTTCACCTGAGATGGTCTTGTCGGATAGGGATGCATCCACCATGGGAGCTGAAAAAACGGCTCCGCCGGGCATCGGTAATAATCCGATCAAAGCGGACATCACCACACCCACTGTGCGGTCATCATTGGAGAGTCGTGAAAAGCTCTTCACCAACCGTAGCATTTGTCCGCTTTCTTCCATGATTTTGCTCATGACCATGATAAGGCCGACCACACAAACAAGGCTGATGGTTTGTATGCTCGTGATACCGGTTAAGATCGCACCACCGATATCAACCATACCGAGCCCCATCCATAATCCGAGCGCGACGGCTCCGATAAAGAGGGATAGACCCAAGTGGAGTCGCAGCCGGTTTAAAAAAAGAATCAGGCCGAATATGGCGAATATTTTGAGTAAAGCGGGAATAGTTGTACCTCTTTGTGGGTTCGGGGTTTAGGGATTAGGGATCAGGGTTTGGGGTTCAGCGTTCAGGGTTCAATGTCTATTTTCAAAGTCAAAAGATGAACAAAATACAAAGGGAATCAGTTTTTATGTGATACTGATTCCCCTACATCATTCATTATGCTCTACCCTTTGCGCCTAGCGCCTTGCGCCCTGCGCCTTTTCCTGCCCTTACCACCCCAACGTAAGATAATTATGGATAGAGTCGGACGCCATTCTACCCGCTCCCATGGCCAGGATCACGGTGGCTGAACCGGTAACGATATCTCCTCCTGCCCATACGCCCTTTTTACTGGTCTTGCCGGTAGCGGGATCCGTAATGATGTATCCCGACTTATTCAACTTCAATCCATCAGTGGATCGCGTCAAGAGCGGATTGGCGCCGGCCCCTACGGCAATGACGGCCAGGTCGCATTCCAATTGAAACTTGGACCCCTCTAGGGGTACCGGACGTCGACGACCGGAATCATCCGGCTCACCCAATTCCATCTTAATACACTCCATGCCCGTCACGCGGCCTTTGTCATCACCCAGGAATCGCGTGGGAGCCGTTAAGAGATAGAATTCAATACCTTCTTGCTCGGCATGATGGATCTCGGCGGCCCTGGCCGGCATTTCTTCCTTTGATCGTCTATAAATAATTCTGACCTTGTCGGCACCCAGGCGCATGGCTGTTCGTGCGGAATCCATGGCCACATTCCCGGCTCCGAAAATCGCGACATTTTTGCCCTTGACAATGGGCGTGTCATACTCAGGAAATAGATAGGCCTTCATGAGGTTTGATCGGGTCAAGTATTCATTGGCTGAATAGATACCGATGAGGTTCTCGCCGGGTATATTGAGAAAACGAGGAAGGCCTGCGCCAACCCCCAAGTATATGGCGTCATAACCCTGTTCAAAGAGTTCATCTAAAGATACTGTCCGCCCTACCACATTGTTGCATTCCACTTTTACCCCAAGTCTTTCCAGAAAATTCACCTCGGAGTATACGATCTCTTTGGGAAGCCTGAATTCAGGAATTCCATAGACAAGGACGCCGCCGGGTTTGTGGAACGCCTCGAATACGGTGACATCATGTCCTTTGAGGATGAGGTCGCCGGCCACGGTGAGGCCGGATGGCCCTGAGCCCACAACAGCGACTTTTTTCCCGGTGGGCGCGGCCTTGGGCGGCAACTCACCGGTTCCTTTTTCACGTTCAAGATCGGCCACAAAACGCTCCAGGTTGCCGATGGCCACGGGGTCATCTTTCTTCCCCAGGATGCAATTCCCCTCACACTGGGCCTCTTGAGGGCAGACCCTTCCGCAAACCGCGGGAAGGGCGTTTCGTTCCCAGATCTTGCGAATGGATTTGGTGAATTCACCTTCCGTGATCAATTTGATAAACCCGGGTATGTCCACGGATACGGGACACCCCTCCACACACGACGGGTTTTTGCATTGAAGGCATCGTGAGGCCTCTTTCAGGGCCAACTCCCGTGTGTAACCGAATGGAACCTCTTTAAAGTTTCGTCTTCTTATTTCCGCCTCTTGTTCAGGCATGGGTTGTCTTGGCATTTTTTCTTTTTTGGTTTTTCCCTCAACCATTTTTATATCCTCCTATAGCATTACCAATGAGCACAGCATGATGGTATCTTTGAATGGGCATCGTTGAGGCGATTAGCCCGCTGCCTTGCATTCACAAGAATATTTATCCATGGCAATGGCTTCTTCGGTTTTATATGCATCAAGACGTTGCATAAGTTCATTAAAATCAACCTGATGGCCATCGAATTCAGGGCCATCTACGCAGGCAAATTGTGTTTTCCCGCCAATGCTTACTCGACAGCAACCGCACATCCCGGTCCCATCCACCATGATGGCGTTCAGACTGACCAGGGTCTTGACGCCGTACTCCTCCGTGACCTTGCAGACGAATTTCATCATGGGCACGGGACCGATACCGACGACCAGTTTCACATCTTCCTTCTCCAGGACCTCCTTGAGCTTATCCGTTACAAAACCATGATGCCCGTACGAGCCGTCATCGGTGCAGACATGGAGTTCATTGGAGGCAACCTTCATTTTATCCTCCAGGATAAGAAGATCCTTGGTTCGCGCGCCAATAATAGCAATCACGCGATTGCCAATTTGTTTCAGACCTCTTGTGATGGGATGCAGAACGGCCACGCCGGTCCCTCCTCCTACGCAAATGACGGTTCCTAATTTTTCCAGATGCGTGGGTTTACCTAACGGCCCGATTACATCCTGAAAGTGATCCCCAACCTGAAGGGATTTGAAGAGGTTTGTGGATTTTCCGACCACCTGGTATATAATGGTTATGGTCCCTTTTTTGGGGTCCGTGTCGGCCATAGTGAGGGGAATCCGCTCTCCGGTTTCATTGGCCTTTAAGATGACAAATTGGCCGGGCTGCGCTTTTTTAGCAATCAATGGGGCGCTGATCTCATTCATGACGACCGTACCGTCAGCCATCTCTTGGCGTTTCAAGATTTCAAACATCGTAGTCCTCCTATATGATTAGTCAAATCTAAAGGTTAGCCCTTATCATAGCGAATAAGAGGATGTCAAAGAAAAATATTCAAAATAAAAATACCGTATACCGTATACCGTATACCTTGTATCTCTTGAAAAGTTGAACATCTCCGGGGTAAATGAAAACCTGGTCCTCAGAACCCACGCGCTTGACACGGCCAGGCTATATTCTTTCCAGATAGGTTTCTTGAATGCTTTTGACCAGCAAGGTGAGTGTTTCATTGACGGGGGTTGGGACTCCGTGCTTTTTCCCTTCTTGGACAATGGCGCCGTTGATGAAATCAATTTCGGTTGTCTTCTGGCTCAGGACATCCTGCAGCATGGACGCGATATTTCCTGCCGTGTTTTCACAGACTTGAATTACCCGACCCAGGGGATCAGGGTAGGGGAGATGAATACCCTTGGCCTTGGCCACGGCCACGGCCTCCTGAACCATTTCTTCCATAATCTGGCGAGTACCGTCCAGTTGGGGGAGACGGCCGTTTTTCAAATGGGTAACGGCGGTCAATGCATTGATGCCTACGTTAACGATGAGTTTGCCCCAGATCAGGTCGTCCACATTATCGGCGGATCGGGTGTTAAAACCGGCTTTTTGAAATGCGGTGATGATATTGTTCAAATGACTATGGGGATCTCTTGTGGGCCCGATAATGGTATCGCCTTGACCGGCATGCCTGATTTTCCCATAACCCAGCAAGGTAGCGCCTTCAGCGGTTACACCGCCATAGACCCTTTGTTTGCCGAATATCTCTTCTAAGATTTCCAGATTGCCAATACCGTTTTGAAGGGTTATCACGGATGCCTCGGGAGTGACCCATGGTTGGATGCTCTGGCAGGCTTCTCTTGTCTTATAGGCCTTTACGCATATGATGATAAAATCGGGTTGTGATGAGATGGCCCCTGCAACGGTGGGCACATGGACGAAAAAATTGCCGGTCACCCCTTCGACCATGATGCCCTGTTTATTGATTATTTGAGCCCTCTCTGTCAGGTAGTCTAGCAGTGTGACATCATAACCGGCTTTTTTCAAACGGGCGGCGAACAGACAACCCATGGCGCCGGGACCGACGATGAGAATGTTCATAAACTCCTCCAAAATATTAGTCGGGGAATATTGACAATCTCGTAAAAAGTCGTCACCCCGGCGAAAGCCGGGGTCCAGAGTCCCTGTAACTATTTGAAAAGACTGGATTCCGGTCTTC
>JAFGGA010000134.1 GCA_016930835.1 Deltaproteobacteria bacterium | reverse complement strand
GAGTGATTTTGACCCGCAGGCATATTACCGATATGGTGAGGATCAAAATCACGAAACAAGCTTTATAGTCAAGGCGCTTCAAGCCGCGGTAGATGATTGGTGCGAGATTCAGGTAATAACTGTTTCATAATGGTTCACACCCCCGTCATTCCGGCCTGCCTGTGCGTTTCCACACGCAGACAGGTGGAGGCGCCGGAATCCAGTGGCTTTTCAGCAAGACGAACCGTGAATACTATAATGAGACAATTAATAAGCAACAATTTAGGTTCTTCTAAGTCCAAACGATTGGATTCCGCGATCAAGTCGCGGAATGACCGTGTAAAACTCAGAGGTGATTATTTACAGTCGCGTAACCAAGAATTAGGCTGGTCATTCCGCGACTTGATCGCGGAATCCATAGGTTCGCGCCAAGGTTTTCAAAAATCTAAAATGATACGAAAGAAATAGTAATCCCTAAAAAGGGGTTTTTATCATGTTCGTTGTCTTTTCCACCATAGCACTGGTGAAGACGGACGGATCGAACGAAGCAGGCGGTAAAAATGTATTGATTGACCAACTAAACAAATCTATAGTAATGCACATTTTCGTGTTTTCATACTTTCGTGTTTCCGTGATAGATATTTAAAAAGAAAATGCTTCCTTCACAATCTTTCCAATAAAATCCTCTTCCCACTCACCTTGCAACACATTAACCGCTGGTCCCAACGGCTGCCACTGCGAAATGGAGCTTTCCTTAAAAAGGGCAATCACATTGACCCCCATCATGGCGGCCAGATGCGTGATCCCGCTGTCATGACCGATATAAAGCGAGGCCTGTGATAAAATGGACAACAGTTTTTCCTTGTCAGGGGAAAAATAAAACTCAATTCCAAAGTCTCTCAAGTTATCTCTATAATAAGATAGAAGATTTTGTTCCGCAGGCCCCAAGAGCAGGATAACAGGTGTGTTTTTATTGGAAGATGATCCTTTAATCGTCTTGATTAGTTCAATCCAAAATGCAGAAGAATAGTTCTTCTTTTCACTCCCTGAACCGGCATGCAGGACAATGTGCTCTTTGGATGAAAGGCTTCTTCGTTGGATAAGGGGATGTTTAACCGCTTCATCAATAGCCTTTTCCGTATTAACCGGCAAACCTGATTTCCGTAGG
The DNA here is from genome assembly GCA_016930835.1 of Deltaproteobacteria bacterium. Classification (GTDB taxonomy): domain Bacteria; phylum Desulfobacterota; class DSM-4660; order Desulfatiglandales; family HGW-15; genus JAFGGA01. The sequence goes on along the minus strand of JAFGGA010000134.1, from coordinate 24,776 downwards.
GATTGCGCAATATATAAGGCAACATGGATATTTTTGCCCTCAGGAGGAAAAGGCGGGAATATGTGAATAGGGGATTCAGGAAACCTAATTTTAAGATTCCGGGCAACACGGCTTTCCGGATCGCTCAGGAATCCTAACACAATATCCACTTGAGGGACCATTGGCATGCCGGCTTTATCAAATGTATCCGAAAAAAGCATATGCCATCCGCGGGCTTCATAATCAAAGCATTGGGAGACATAAGGTTTCAAATAATCAATACCAGGATACCTGCCTACCAATAAAATCTCTACTTCGTCATGAAGTTGTGCAATAGCCGGCATCAGCATCAGGGTATCGCCCAGCGCGCCTGGTCTAATGATTAGGATGTTCCTAAAACACAAACAGATCCATCCCCCCAAGCATATTCATCACCGCGCCGGTCATGTATTCTCCGGTTACGAGATAGGCCACGGCATCCGCTATTTCCTGGGGTTTGGCGGGTCTGCCGATGACTGTCTTTTTCTCAACCTTTTGTTGTACTGGCTCCGGTAGCAAATCATAACCATCCGTGGCGGAAATACCGACCAACACGCAATTCGCGGTGATATTGAACCGGGCCCCTTCCAAGGCCGTGGATTGTGCCAGGGCGATCAGACCTGCCTTGGCAGCCCCGTAACTGGTCTGCCCGTATCCCCCTTGGACACCGGCCACCGATGTCATATTGACGATACGGCCCCATTTGTTCTCACACATATCGGCCCACGCGGCCTTTATGCAATAAAATGCGGAATTGAGACAGAGTCTGATCTCGTAATCCCACTCTTCAACAGTGGTTTTGGCAATGGTAATATTGTGTCCCATGAGCGCCGCGTTATTCACCAGGATATTGACCGGCCCCAGCTCCTTTTTGATGGCCTCAAAACCCTGCTGGACATTCGCAAAATCCGTGGCATCCATCTTAACGGCCAGGGATCTTCGGCCCGTTGCCCTGATCTCTTCGGAAACGGCCTCGGCCCCGTCCATATGATTCCAACCGGTCACGACCACATCAGCCCCCAGTTTTGCCAGAGTAAGGGCCGTGGCCTTCCCGATTCCTTTGGGTCTTGATGCCCCTGTGACTAAAGCGACTTTACCTTGTATTGACATATGTATCTCCTTTTATTTGCAATTAAATTCATGTGATACTTCAATATCCGTAAGCGGATATAACAGATAAACAAAAAACAGGTTTTATTGTCAATAAAAAATAACGGGGATTGACTTCAGGCTCCAAGAGTATGGACTTTATTTGATGTCTGTGTCACAATAACGGAAATTTTTATCTATATGGGACAACTCCTTCATGCAAAAATCGATTCCAAATAACGGATCAATAACCCAAGGAAGATGAAAATGAATGAGGAAAATAAAGATATACGATGGAAACAGCGATTTCAAAATTATGAAAAGGCCTTTTTGCTGATGAAAAGGACACTGGAAATTCAGAATCCTTCAGAGGCGGAAAAAGGTGGTATTATTCAGTTCTACGAGATGGCATTTGAACTGGCCTGGAAATTGATGAAGGATTATTTGGAAGAAGTGGGTTATACGGTCAATTCGCCCAGGGAAGCGATAAAACAGGCTTTTCAGTCCGGGATTATTGAAGACGGGCAAAAGTGGATTGAAGCCTTGGAAGACAGAAATCTAACCACACACACCTATGATGAAAGCATAGCAGAAAAAGTCGTGTCCGCAATTCGATCTTTGTATTTTCCGATTTTGATGCAATTGTACTCCTTTATGAAAAAAGAGTTGAAAAAATGAATCATAGTCTTCAACCGCGGGAAATAGAAAAAATCATCATAGCTGCTGAAGGATTTCCTGAGATTGAAGAAATGATTTTGTTTGGATCTCGTGCAAAGGGAAAATTCAAGAAGGCCTCGGATATCGATCTGGCAATAAAAGGAAATGAAATTACGGAATCTACGGTCAAACGATTCAGCAGCAGATTGAATGAGGAAGTCCCCTTGCCCTATTTCTTCGATGTCATCGATTATAAATCCATAAGCAATAAAGATTTGGTCGAGCATATCGATAGAGTCGGGAATCTTATCTACAAAAAACAGCACGATTAAGCATTTCATCAAATTATTTGACAATTCAACTATCTTATCCCATTAATGTTGCATAATATTCTCTTAGTGTCCATCCATTAAGCCCCCTCCCCTCGCGGGAGGGGGCTCAGGAGGAGGAGTCAAAACAATGGAAAAAGAGCTGCTCTTTATCACGGTCATCGGTGAAGACAAAAAGGGGATTGTGGCAAAAATTTCAACCCTAATGTTTGATTGCGATATCAACATTGAAGACATCAACCAGAAGATCATAGATAATTATTTTGTCATGATCATGTTGGTTGATATGAAAGAATCTAGACACAGTCTAGAGAAGGTCAGGGAAGAATTGGAAAAAATCGGAGCAGAATTAAGATTAAAAATACAGATCCAGCATGAGAACATCTTTAAAATGATGCACAGGGTGTAAAAATGCCGATATCCGTTGAAGAAGTATTTGAAACCGCCAGCATGATTCTACACCAGAATCTTGATATCAGAACCACAACCATGGGCATCAACCTGAAAGATTGTATCCACAGCGACTTCAAGGTCTTTACCGAAAATGTCTACGAGAAGATTCTAAAAAACGCACAAAGGCTCCTGAAAGAGGCCGCCAAACTCGAATTAAAGTACGGCGTTCCCATTGTGAACAAGAGGATCTCCATCACCCCCGTAAGCCTCATTATGGAGACCCATTGCGAAAGGGAAAAATTCATCGAAATGGCCCGCACGCTTGATCGGGCAGGACGAAACGCAGGTATCGATTTCATTGGAGGCTTCGGGGCCTTGGTCCACAAGGGATTGACTGCCTCTGATAAAACCCTAATCGAATCATTACCCGATGTCTTTGCCGAGACCGAGAGGGTATGCTCCTTTTTAAATGTAGGCACAAATACGGCAGGATTGAACCTGGACGCCATCAATTTGATCGGCAACATGTTGAAAGAGACCGCATCCAAGACCAAAGATGCTATCGGGTGTGCTAAATTTGTGGTCTTCGCTAACGCCCCTGAAGACAACCCCTTTATGGCCGGAGCCTTCCATGGTGTTGGTGAACCGGATATGTCCCTGAATATCGGAATAAGTGGTCCTGGGGTGGTACGCGGTGTGGTGGAAAAAAATAAGGATTGTGATCTGACACAACTGTCGGAAATCATCAAAAGGACCGTTTTCAAGATCACCCGGAGCGGTGAATTGATCGGCAGGGAACTCGCAAAAAATCTCGAAATCCCATTTGGAATCGTGGATATCTCACTCGCCCCCACAACCGCAAGCGGAGACTCCGTGGCCAATATTATCGAAGCTTTCGGGATTGAGTCCATCGGCGCCCACGGCACCACGGCAGCCCTGGCGCTTCTCATGGATGCCGTTAAAAAAGGCGGGGCCATGGCAAGCGGAAACGTAGGTGGGTTGAGCGGTACCTTTATCCCGGTGAGTGAAGACACCGGTATGATAGAGGCCGTCAAGCGTGGTGCCCTCAATCTCAATAAATTGGAGGCCCTGACCGCGGTGTGTTCCGTGGGAATGGATATGTTCGCCATTCCAGGTGATACCCCCGCGGAAACCATCAATGCCATTATTGCCGATGAATTGTCCATAGGGATCATCAATAATAAAACCACGGCTGTCAGGGTCATCCCCGTACCCGGAAAAAAGGCCGGTGATTCCGTTGATTTCGGTGGGCTGCTTGGTGAGGCGCCGGTAATGATGGTCAACCCTTACTCTTCGGAAAATTTCCTCAAGCGGGGAGGAAGAATGCCCGCGCCCGTCACGAGTATGAGGAATTGAAAAAGCGCACCCGAGGACCTGCCTAACCCCTTGACAAGAATCCGGAAATCCTTAAATTTTATTTTAAGAGGCGCAAAATAAATCGGGATTTTATCTCGAGACGCCGTTTTGTTATAATTACCAGTTTTGCGGCGGCATGTAAAATGCCGCCCTACGAAAGACGATACGCGAACATTTGTTTTTCGTAGGGACGGATTTTATACCCGGCCATGAGGGAATGGTATTTTTATCTCAAAGCGTCATCTTACCAAAACCACAATCCTTAAGACGGCATGTAAAATGCCGTAAAAACCATAATAAAGAAAGGAATTATTATATGGGAAACTGGTTTAAAACAACCTTGCTTTTAGGTGCTTTGACCGCACTTATCGTGTTCATAGGTCATCTCATAGGTGGACAGCAAGGCATGATATTTGCCTTTATCCTGGCCATCGGAATGAACTTTTTCAGCTATTGGTATTCGGATAAGATTGTTTTAAAAATGTATCGAGCCAGGGAGGTGACTCCCAGCGAAAACCCCCGGCTCCACGAGATGGTAAGCCAAATCGCGGCCAGGGCCAATCTGCCCATGCCCAGGGTCTATATTATACCTGAAGAGGCGCCCAATGCCTTTGCCACCGGTAGAAATCCGGAGCATGCGGTGGTGGCCGTTACCGAGGGGCTTTTGAATCTCATGAACCGGGATGAGGTCATGGGTGTTATTTCCCATGAAATGGCCCATATCAGGAACAGGGATATCCTCATTGGTTCCATTGCCGCCACCATGGCCGGCGCCATTATGATCGTGGCCTCAATGGCCCGATGGACCGCGTTTTTGGGGGGTGGATCGGATGATGACGAAGGTGGACTGGGTGTGGTGGGTCTGATTGTCATGTCTATTCTTGCACCCGTTGCGGCTATGCTCATCCAAATGGCCATCTCCCGATCCAGGGAATATGAAGCGGATGCTTCAGGTGCATCGTTTATAGGACAACCCTATGCTCTGGCCAATGCACTGGAGAAACTCGGGGCCTATTCCAAGAGAATACCCATGCATACCAATAAACCCAATACCGCGCATATGTTTATTGTGAATCCGCTGAGCGGTAAAAGCTTGATGTCGTTGTTTTCAACCCATCCACCGCTTGAAGAAAGGATTGCCAGGTTGAGGGGAGAGAGATCGAGTTTCAATGCTCCATCAGATAAGGATGAGGATATTGGCAGGAGACAAGCCGAGGCGGCATGGAGAAATCTGTCGAGGTGATTTCCTACTGGATACTGGACACTGGATGCTGGATGAAGATCCATAAAGACTTCCCATCCCAATGCGAGAGCATGGTTAATTCCCCCTCCCCTTGCGGGAGGGGTTAGGGGAGGGGAAGAAACATATATCACCCCTCCCCCAGCCCCTCCCGTAAAGGGAGGGGAGTGTTAAGGGATAACATTCTGAACGACAAAAATATTTGTGTCCTTTAGAATCAGAAAGCACTTGATTTGACTACCAATGACTTAACCCACAGAATCCAAACCCTGGCCCAATGGCTCTATGCTTCCACTTATCCGGTGGTGTTTACGGGTGCGGGCATCAGTACGGAATCAGGCCTGCCGGATTTCAGGGGACCCGACGGGTTATGGACCCGACGGGACAAAGGCCTGCCCCCCAGACCCATGGACCAATCCTGGGATTCGATGAATCCCAATAAAGGCCACTATGCCATTGTGGAGCTTCAAAAATTGGGGAAGATGAAATTCCTCATCTCCCAGAATGTGGATAATCTTCACCTGAAATCGGGAATCAAACCCGAACTCCTGGCTGAACTCCACGGCAATATCACCAAGCTCCGTTGCACGGGTTGCGGTCGGTCCTTCAACCCAAATACCGAGCCCACACCCTGTGAATGCGGAAAAGAACTGGTTCCCAGTGTGGTGGACTTCGGCCAGGCCCTCCCTGAAAGAGACCTCATGTTGTCCTTTGAGCATTCAAAAAAAAGCGATCTCTTCATCGTTGTAGGTTCCAGCCTGGTGGTCACCCCGGCAGCGGATATGCCCAGGGAAGCCGTCCGGAACCATGCGAAACTTGTGATCATCAATCAAGGAGAGACCCCTCTGGATGCCTACGCCAACCTGCGCTTTCATGAACCTATCGGAGAAGTCCTCCCCAGGGTCATCAAGCGATTGAAAAGGCTCATGGGATTATTTGAATAATCTTTTTAATAATCGGTAGGCACCGATTTTTAAAAAGATATAAGGCCTTCGGCCTATTTTATTTTTGAATACTTCTTGGATCATAAATAGGAGTTATAAAATGATACGATACAACCTGCTTTCAGTCGGGGGTGTTGAAACCACAAAACAGTTAATGGATGTTGCGCTGGGCCGTGAAAAGGCGGATATGGCCATTGTGAACGCCGATGTTTTAAATGTTTATACGGGTGAGCTATTATCAAAATACTCCTTCACGATCAAAGGCGATTGGATCGCGTATGTAGGCGAAAAACCGGATCACACCATCGGACCGAACACGCAAGTCATTGATGCCCAAGGAAAGACGGCCATTCCCGGTTTGATTGAAGGGCACACTCATCTCGCGGACTGTCTTTACAGTCCTTACGAATTCCTTAAAACCGCCATGACCGGCGGCACCACCACCATCATTTCCGAGACCATCGAACCGTTTCCCATTACAGGCATTGATGGGATTATCGATTTCCTGGATGCCATTGCAGACCAGCCCATCAAAATCTTCGCAACCCTCCCGGCCATGGTATCCACCAGTTCGAGCATTCATGTCCCGACACAGGAAGCGCTCCAAAAGCTACTCCTGCGACATGACGTCTTGGGTTTGGGCGAAGCCTATTGGCAGTCGGTGATCCAAGAGCCGGACAAATATCTGCCTAACTTTTTAAAAACCGCTTTGGCGGGCAAACGCCTGGAGGGACATACTGCCGGCGCGAGGGCTGAAAAACTCATGGCCTATATCATGCCGGGGATCTCATCATGCCATGAACCCATTAACGCGGAAGAAGTACTGGACAGGCTGCGCATGGGGCTGTTCGTCATGGCCAGAGAAGGGAGCATCAGAAGGGACCTGGATGCCATCGCCCCCATCAAGGATATGAATGTGGACCTACATCGGCTCATCCTGGCTACTGACAGTGTAGGCCCGATGGATTTGTATAGTAACGGCTATATGGAATTTATTGTCCAAAAGGCCATTGATTATGGTTTTAAACCCAACCAGGCCATACAGATGGCCACGATTAACGTGGCGGAATATTTCGGGTTAGATGGGATCATCGGAGGTATCGCCCCCGGAAAACATGCGGATATACTCATTCTCCCGGATATCCAAACCGTCCAACCGGAATATGTGATCAGTAAGGGCCGAATCATTGCCATGCAAGGAGATCTTTTGGCACCGCCCAGAAACCACACTTTCTCGGATAAGACCCTCCACAGCGTAGTTTACCCAAGGGAATTGACACCCGATGACTTTATGATCAAGGCTCCTTCAAACCATTCCCATGTAAACGTGCGCGTTATCGACCAGATCACGGATCTGGTCACCAAAGAAGTAATTGTATCATTGCCGGTGATCAATGGGAACATAGAAGGTGACATCCGCAAAGACATCCTTAAGATCGCTGCCATTGATAGACGCCATTCTCCGGGGAAGATGTTTGTGGGTTTCATCAAAGGTTACGGCATGCGAAAAGGGGCCATTGCCAGCAGCTCGGCTTGGGACACATCGGATATCGTTGTTGTGGGCGCAGGTGAAGAGGATATGGCTGATGCCGTCAACCGGATCTATGCATTGCAGGGTGGCACCGTGTTGAGTGTGAACGGCAAGATCCAAGCGGAGATCCCTTTGCCCATATATGGCCTGATAAGTGATTTACCCCTGGAAGAACTTGTACATGGAATGCAAAACGCAAAAGCAGTCATGAAAGACCTAGGCTGCCCTCTGGCTGATCCTGTGAAAACCCTGGCCACTTTAACAGGAGCGGCCATCCCATTTATCCGAATATGCGAAGAGGGATTGGTGGATATTAAGCAGGGAAGATCGGTCGGATTGTTTGTAGACTGAACGGCATAATCCCCCACTGCAACCTTTTTAATCCCCTTTTATAGCTCTTTTTCTATGCGGGAGAACGATGGAAATCATAATATTGACCAATTCCAATGTATAGGGTATATCATTGGTGTCCAAGATAGATTTCATTCGTCATGGCGACGGGGGCGGCTTGCCCGCCGGAGCTATGGCGGGGAAAAAGCGATGTCGGCTCCTGGATGGCGGACTTGAAAAGAGATTGCTTAGCCGCTTTTCTCCTTCCTCGTTGAATAGGGGTGGTTTATGAAACTCAACACCAAAATAATGTTCCTCATCTCCAGTACCCTGATACTCGCTTCTGCCGTCACTTCAACTTTAGCGATCTGGCAAATCAACAGGACCGGCGCAATGACGATCGCGCAAATAGAGCGGCTGGGGTTTGATCACATCCAGAAGATCAAGAATGATGGGATTGAGGAAGGAAATACATTTTATGAAGAACTCCTTTCTCAAAAAAGGGAATATCTCAAATCCCAGGTTCAAACAACCATGAGCCTGTTAAAAAAAATTCATAATGACTCTAATGATAAGGCAAGCTCAAAAGAGAGTTCCCAACCAATAATCCAAAATATTGCTGAATATGTTGCCATGGACGGCACAGGGAATATTAAAAAAAAGGCCGCTGATATCATCCAATCTCTCCGATATGGCCCTGAAGACAAGGATTATTTTTGGATCAATGATATGCGTCCGGTTATGATCATGCATCCTTATCAACCGGAACTGAACGGTCAAGATCTTTCAAATTATCAAGATCAGGACGGCAAAAAAATATTTATTGAATTTGCCAGGATCTGCAATGAAAAGGGCGAGGGATTTGTTGAGCATAAGTGGACGAAATATGATACGGATGAACCACAAACACAAATCTCGTTTGTCAAATTATTTCAAGAGTGGGATTGGATCATTGGGGCTGGAGTCCATGTTGATGATATCGAAAAAATAGCGAAGAACAAAAGGGGCAACCTTAAGGACCAAATCAAGACCACCAGCGATGAAATGAGCAATCGCATCAATGAGGTAACATCCGCCATTCAAAAAAATATTCGATGGGTGACCATATTTCTTGGAATCGCGGTCTTAATGGTATTGATGATTGCATTAATTATTTCATCATACTTTACACGTTGCAACATCACGCAACCGCTTGTCCGCGGTATTGAATTTGCGGCTAGAATCGCGGAAGGGGATTTTACACACGACATTTCCATAAAACGAAAAGATGAAATAGGAGATCTTGTTCAGTCCTTAAATGATATGGGAGTGAACATGAGCCGGATTATCAAAAGGATAACCAAGGCTTGTGAGGCACTTGCCTTTGCGTCCATGAAGTTGTTGGATATTTCACAGGAATTAACGGCGGGGACGAATAAATCTTCAGAAAAGGCTGCGGTCGTTACGGCATCCGCTCTTGAGGTCAGCCATAACGTGCAGGCCGTAGCGGCAGCCGTGGAAGAGGCCTCGGTGAACGTCAGCATGGTAGCAACGGCTGCCGAGGAAATGACGTCCACTATAAACGAGATCGCCCAAAACTCTGAGAAGGCTCGCGTTATCACGAATGAGGCGGTATCCAGGGCGGAAAACGTTTCAAACAAACTGGATGAACTCGGTCGGGCGGCTCAAGAAGTGGGTCAAGTCACTGAGACCATCACGAAGATATCCGAGCAGACCAACCTTCTCGCATTGAACGCGACTATTGAAGCAGCTCGAGCTGGGGAGACGGGCAAAGGGTTTGCCGTTGTGGCCAATGAAATAAAAGAATTGGCCAGACAAACCGCCGCATCAACCAGTGAAATCAAGGAGAAGATAAATGGTATTCAAAATTCCACCAGCGGAACGGTATCTGAAATCGAAAAGATTTTGGGCATTATCAATGCTGTTGATGAGAATGTAACGGGTATTGCCAATGCTGTGGAGGAACAATCCGCGACCACTAAAGAGATCGCCAACAGTTCATTCCAAGTATCCAAAGGCCTCCAGGAGGTGAATACCAATGTTGCTCAAACAGCGACGATTGTGAGCGAGGTCACAAAAGATATATCGGATGTCAGTCAAACGTCTGCTCATATCTCTGACGGCAGCACCCAACTCAACAATGACGCTCAAGAGTTGAAAAAATTGGCTGAAAACTTGAATAAACTGGTGGGATATTTCAAGACCAAATAAAAAGCCCCGACCGAAGTCGGGGCCCCGAATGTGCCGTTACTTAATTTTTTATCTCCTTCCCCCTAGTTGGAAGTATTATAAATGTAACGAGCACCCCAGAAACTGGATTATTTTCATTCCGCCACTTATTGCAAATAACTGCTTTCGACCGTCATTGCGATTGCGGCGCCCATGGAGGAGAACAAGGCAAAATCATCTTTCCGGAAACCATTTACTCCATCAATTGAGTCAATATAGAAAACACCTTCCATTTGGGCGCCGCTAATCAACGGTATACACAAAACGGACCCTATTTTTAGAACCTTCAACGTGTCTGAAAGATTATATTCATCTTCCACGTCAGTATCAGGAATGACAACGGCATTTCTCTCCCCGACAACCATATCAACCACATTTTGACTATACCATGGTTCTTCTAGATCCAATTCATCCTGACACCGAATGATAGTCTTGGAAATCTGACCGTTCTCTTTGTCGATTAAAATGATGGCACTTTTGTCGACCCGATTGAAAAAATCGAGGATATCATCCAATACCTTACCCAATCTGTCATCGATGGGGGTTTTCTGTGTCAAAATATTTTTCACCCTATTCATCAAATCGAGATTCTTCTGATAGGTCATGGGCCTATCCGGATCAAGATCATAGATCTCATTCACAAGTTCACGGAAAGGTTTCATGGCTTTCAGGATTGATTGGGCGTCATTCTTGGGCATCTCCCCTACACAAATCACACTGGTGCCGATCACAATGGGCGCTCCTTTTTCAACCTCAAAACCGATACCGGAGATAATGGGTTTCCCATTGATATACGTACCATTCGTGCTCTTTAAATCCTTGATAAAGAATCTTTTTCCAACTTGATTGATTTTTAAATGTAGGCGGGAGACAAACCTGTCTTTGATTTGGATATCATTATCACCTGATCGTCCCACATAGATCGTGTCGCGATCAAAATCGTAAAACCGGGCCTGACCTGTTTCATTCATGATATAAATCTTCGGCATGGCTTCTCTGCTAATCTTTTGTATCGAAGAACTGAACAATCCATACTCCCATTCAATAAGCACCGCGAATATACCAATGAATGTTTCATATAAGATCGACGAACCTGCTCCTGCTTTGCTCAACAGATCATTACTGCTCATCAGTGCAATTTATGCATAATTATACATATGTAATCATATTTGTCAATCATTTTTCCATAAATTATCTTATATTTTTTTAAATTATACATTTTGTAGTAAATCATAATTATTCATACAATATATTGTATTCTTTGCATTAAAATAACCCTTGTTTAAACCTGCCAAACCCAATAGCTCCCAACCTTTTTAACTTTTTTTATGTCTGCTGGCGCCTATTCGAAAATAGATCTTTCCCCTCAATCATGAAGGATTCATATAAGGGTGGGAGCAAAAGGAATCCCAGCACAATACGGTATCCGCCTCTACCCCGGATCCCCTCCCGTAAAGGAAGAAGTGTTTTGGTTGTACGTTCGTTGACTTTCGGGCGAGACGGCCTCAGTACCATAGATATCGAGGACAGAGGTCAAGACTAAAGACGAAAATGAAAAAATGAGTCAAAAAACCATTTCGTAAAATCACGAAAGGGTTTTATTCTTTTGACATGCAAGGACATTTTTCTTATGATCCCTTCCGAAAAAATCAAGTTCTTATCAACCATTCAATCTCATGTAGGAGTCATATTATGAACGTAGCTACAAATTTGGAAGTATCGGCCCGTTATTTCCCCAACCATCCAGCTCTGAGTTGTGAAGGGAAGGAAATCACCTATGCTCAGTTTAATGAAGAGGCAAATCGGATTGCGACAGCCCTTATCAAGCTGGGGATAAAACCGGGTGACCATGTCGGTATTTGCTCCCCCAATTCAATGGAATGGCTCATCTTTTATTACGGCATTCTTAAAATGGGTGGAGTGGCCATCACCCTTAGCGCTCTTTTGAGCCCTGATGAGCTTCGACTGCTTTTAAACCATTCAAAACCCAGGATCCTTTATCTTTTTGATGAAAGACTCCAGGATGTTGAAAACCTTAGAGGTCCGAATGGAGTAGAAAAGGTCATATGCCCGAATGGAGATATGACGTTCCAGAATCTGCTTGAAATGGGATCCAAGACCTATAGGGCGATAAATCGTGATCGGGATGATACGGCAGCGGTTCTTTACACCGGGGGTACAACAGGCGTACCCAAAGGGGTCATGACCACCCATCTTAACATAAATACCTCAGCCCATAACGTCGCCTTCAGTGAACGGTCCACGGAAAATGACAGGGCCCTTTGCTTTCTGCCCTTCAATCACGTCTTCGGCCAAATGCATGTCACCAACGCAACCATTATCAGCGCGGGATGCTTGGAAATCCTCCCGACTTTCGACATGGATAAAGTCCTGGCCCTGATAAAAGCAGGCCGTGTAACGAAACTCTTTTGTGTCCCCACTGTTTACACACGTTTCCTGAGCCTTGACAATTTAAAAGAATTGATGAGCAACGTCCGGTACTGCTTTTCGGCTGCGGCAGCCATGTCCGCAGAGATTGTCAAACAATGGCGGGAATCCTCCGGCCTTTTGATATATGAAGGCTATGGGATGACCGAATCGGCTTCAGCCGTCACCTATAACCATTTTTATCGTCATGTCATCGGATCTATCGGGACAACGGTACCGGGGGTAGAGGTTGAGATCCGGGATATCTCAACAGGAGAACTCCTCCCGGCCAGGGCCGAAGGTGAAATCTGCATCCGCGGAAATAATATTATGAAAGGTTATTTATATAATCCCGAGGCCACCCACGAGGCCTTTTGGCATCTGAACCCTGACAAGAAAAGGCTCTGGGATAACTGGTTCAGGTCCGGCGATGTGGGATATGCGGATGAAGAAGGATATGTATTCATTGTCGATCGATTAAAAGACATGATTATTACCGGCGGTGAGAATGTTTATTCAACTGAGGTTGAAGATGCCATTTATGCGAAACCTGAGGTACAGGAATGCGCGGTTATTGGAATACCCGACAGGGAATGGGGCGAAAAAGTGGCTGCCTTTATCATATTGAAACCGGGAAAGAGCGTTCGGGCGGACGAGATGAAAACTTTCCTGAAATCGCGGTTGGCGCCCTTTAAGGTCCCTAAGATCTATGAATTCGTGACGGATCTCCCTAAAACGGGGGCGGGGAAAATCCTTAAGCGGGCAATAAGGGCGGAATATATCGAGAAAAAATAGATCTCATATCAGCCGTTTTCAATGATTATCAATGGCCAGAATTCCCTCACCCTTCCATCCCGTCGAGGGTGAGGGAATAACACTCCAACGGTTTTTCATTTCATGGTCTCATCTTTGTATCTTATCAATATCCTTTAATATTTTATGGTTTATTCCTCTTCATGCTTGTCCAAAAAGGTTTTCGGGGGTATAGGGATCTCTTTCTAAATCGATAAAAAGGGAACCCCGAAATGAAACCTGCCATGGACGTTGTGTAAAAACGTTTGTCTAAATAAGCAAAAGGCTGAGATTGAATTTATTTTGGACACCAATGATTCCTCTTAAACCTCAATACGCGAAAAAATCCATATCCCACCATAATAAAACACCTGGAAACAGGGTTTGACATCCGGGGATTGTCTCTATATATTGCACCCTTGCAATTTGTGATTATTTTATCAAACTAGGGTTTCTTCAATACGAACCGCCTTTTCTCCTGGGAAGAGGAACAAATTTACCGACTAAGGAGTTATGATTATGCCGAATGATTCTTCCGTAACGCGTTTTACCGGCGCAACCCATTATGTTTTGGATGATGAGCTTGCTCAAATCGTTAATATATCCATGGCCTTGGAGATGCCACTCTTATTAAAAGGAGAGCCGGGGACTGGAAAAACCATGCTGGCCCATGCCATTGCCGAATCATTAAATATGAGACTTATTGTCCTCAACGTCAAATCAAGTATGAAACTGGTGGAGGCCCTCTATCAATATGACACACTGACACGTCTAAACGACAGTCGTTTCGGGGATTCCACACGCGATGTCAGCAATATTGAAGAATATATTAAGATGGGGAAAATCGGTCAATCCTTTGTATCGGATGAACGAGTGGTACTACTTATTGATGAAATCGATAAAGCGGACACGGATTTTCAGGATGACATGTTGGATGTGTTGGATCAAATGGAATTTGATATCATCGAAATCGATAAGACCATTAAGGCCAAAAATAGACCGGTGATCATCATTACATCAAACGCAAAAAAAGATTTATCCGACCCATTTCTAGGCCGCTGCAACTTTCATCATATCGCCTTCCCCGAACCGGACATGATGAGACAGATTGTCCGAGTCCACTTTTCGAACATCGACAAAGACCTTTTGGATAATGCGGTCTCGACCTTTTACCGTTTAAGGGATCTGAGAGGGCTTGAAAAAAAACCAGCCACGCGTGAATTGATCAACTGGATCCGGGCGCTCCGGTCAGACCCCGACTTTAAGGTCAAAGACCTGGTGAAAGGTGATACCCCTTATTTAGGTGTGCTTTTCAAAAAAAGCCCCGACTATGTCGTGGCCCAAAATAGCGTGGCTCGGTTTAGGAGGTAGAGGCCCGGATTATGTTTGTTGACTTCTTCTACATATTAAAACAAATCGGTATCCCCGTATCCCCCACATCCTTTTTGAGGCTTCAAAAGGCCCTTAGCATGGGCATCATCAATTCCATTGATGATTTCTATATGGCCGCCCGCTCCATCCTGGTAAAAAGCGAAAGATATTTTGATCTATATGACCAGGCATTTGCTCACTATTTTGAAGGGGCGGAACTCAAAGAGCCCGATGAAATGATCATCTCCGACATGGCCCGTGCCTTATTGGAGGAATGGCTCAAATCGCCCAAAGAATTGGCCGAGGCCCTCGGTGTGGATGAATCCGAGCTCTCCAAGATGACGCCAGAAGAATTAATGCAGTATTTTAAGGATCGTCTAAAAGAGCAAACCGAGGCCCATCACGGCGGATCCAAATGGATCGGGACCGGCGGGACATCGCCAGTTGGGCACTCCGGTTATCACCCCGGCGGTATGCGTGTGGGGGGCATATCACGCAATAAATCGGCTGTTAAGGTGGCCATGGATAGACGATATAGGGATTATTCCCAGGAGGGGCCCCTTACGCAATCTCAGATCGGAGAAGCGCTGAAACGTCTCAGGAACATGGTTCCCGTGGGGCCGAAAGACCAAGTGAATGTTGATGAAACGATATACAGAACCATGAAAAACGCAGGTGAAATAGAGATTGTTTTTGATCGAAGCCTGAAGGATCGCCTTAAAATCATCCTGGCCATTGATAATGGGGGATGGTCCATGGAACCTTATATCGCCATTGTCCAGACACTTTTTCATTACGCGCGGGCCCAATTCAAGGATCTTAAGATCCTCTTTTTCCATAACACCATATACGATACTCTTTGGGAAGATCCACAGCGGTGGCATCGACCGCTACTTGTCAATGACCTGGTCCGCTTTGATCCGGAAACCCGCTTTATCATATTGGGTGATGCCAGTATGTCCCCGTATGAGCTGATGGCCACGGACGGATCGATTCATATTGAAGAGAGATCCGGTCGACCCAGTTATGAAAGGCTCCAATTTATAGCTGGGACATTCCCGCATGCCATCTGGCTCAACCCGAAATTGGAAAACGAATGGCCTTACACGCGCACGATCAGCATGATTCGCGAGATCTTCCCCATGTTTGAGCTGACGTTGGATGGATTAGAAGCCGCGGTAACGCACATGATGAGCAAAAACTGATCAGATCTTTGCAAGCCCTTCAGCCAGATCCTGTAATGCATCACGATCCAGGATCTTTATCCGGGCACCGTTGGACTCAATTAGTCCTTGTTTGGACATTTTGGTTAGAATTCGAGAGAGGGTTTCGGGAATGGTCCCCAGAAGGCTGGCCAACTGTCCCTTTGTGATGGTCAATTCAAAGTCCTTGGATCCTTTTTTTTGCTCGCTTAAAAACAAAAGATGCGCTGCCAATCGACCGGGAACTTCCTTAAGGGAAAGATCTTCGATCAAGGCCGCAAATCCCCGTAACCGCCTGGACAATACGGCCAGCATATTCAGGGCGATAAAAGGATCTTTTTGGATCAAGCCGACCAATGCATCCCTTGGAAAATAAAGTATCCGACTCCTCTCCATAGCCTCGGCATTGGCGGGAAAGTGCATCCCCGCAAACACGGCCACTTCTCCGAACGGCTCGCCATGATCAAAGATATGGAGGATCTGTTCTTTACCGTCCGCTGATATCTTAAAGATCTTTACACGACCCGAAACCACCACATAAAATCCAGCCCCCTCATCCCCCTCGGAGAATATGGACTGCCCGCTTTGGTAATCCAAATCCACTATAATGGAGGATAGCTCCTCCAATTGATCACCAGGCAACCCCTCGAAAAGCGGAATAGAGGATATTTGCTCTTTTATGGGCATGGGAATCTTTTCAACGGGCTAAATTTCTTTATCAAAAAGCTGACCGCTGATGGCTGAATGCTGACAGATCTCGTCACCCATTCATCAACCGAACCAGGGCGGCATCCTGGAAATAATCGATAATATTCAAACACCCATAATTTTGGTGGATATGAAAGACATTGTTTAGATCCAGTTTGAGTGCATGGCAGAGAATCACACGGTTCACACCACCGTGGGCAACGATCAGGATCTCACGGCCTTTTTCCTGTTCCAAGATTTTCTGAAGGCACGGGATCACCCTTTCAGCCAGGTCCCGCATGCTTTCACCGTTCCCGGGCGGTCGAAATCCGGCCATATCCTTCTGCCGTTCCTCTAATTCCTCTGGAAATCGGCCCCCTATTTCCTTCAGAGGCATGCCCTCCCAATCACCAAAAAACATCTCCCGGAGATCCTCAAGGATATGATGCTTCACATCATGGTACTTTGCAATGATCTGGGCGCCCAGCCTCGTCCTTTTTAGATCGCTTGAATAAATCGCAGCCAGACTAATAAAGCGCAATCGTTCAGCCAGTTTTTCCATTTGAAGTCTCCCTACTTCAGTGATATCCACATCCGTATGGCCGTTTGCCTGATAACCATCATGCCCGACCACCTGGCCGTGTCTGACTAGATATAATCGATTTCGTCTTTCCATGGGGTTGGAATAATAGAAAGGATTTTACCTGATGTCAATGAATTTGGGCTTTCTATATTAAGGCAAATATTGTATAACGGCGCTGAACCATTATCCATATCTTGGGCTTGGCTTTTTGATAATAAAAATAATAACCTGTTCATGGCCACGCTTGTCCAAAAACGGTTTTCGGGGCTCCGGGATTCAGGGATTCGAGTGAACAGCATGAAAAAAATAGACGCTATGCACAGAAAAGATTGTTTCGGCATATTGGAAAAGGTTTTTCCAGTGGGAGCTGGAGGATTGAGGGAGACACCATCAGCCTGTTTTCAATGCCCTGAGAGGGTGAAATGTCTCAAAGAGGCCCTGGCCACGCGGGAAGGTATTGAGATGCTGGAAAAAATACTTGATCGCACCGCCACCAGTGGTTTTGTGAGTCGTCTGAGCCGCTGGTCCAAAAAAAAAACACTGGATCGACGGAAAAAAGAAATCAGGGGAAAAAAGGGAAAAAGATGGTAACGCTGACTTGTCCGAATTGCCGTTTTTCAGCGCAAATATCAGAAGATAAGATCCCGGCAGGCGCCAAATGGGTCAAGTGTCCGAGCTGTCGACAACGTTTTGAACTGAATCAGGTCCCACCGCCCCCTATACCCCATGAAAACGCAGTGGACTCCAATAGCTACGATGAAAGACATTTGTCTGCATGGGAAAATCGTCTGCGATTGGGTTTGCTCCGAGGCATATTCAAGACTTTTAAGGAAACACTTTTCATGCCGAAGATGTTTTTCCGGACCTTGATCTACCGCGCTGGAATTAAAGAACCGTTTTCCTTCGGTCTCCTCTTTGGCTCCCTGGGATATATGTTCGACCTGTTCTGGCAATTCTTACAATCACCGGATAAGCTCCCCCCATATATCCAAGATCTTTTGGCCTATATGCCTTTTCATTTTTTATTTTTTGGGGTCTTGATTCTGTCCCCATTCATGGTCATTGTCATGATGTTTCTAACGAGTCTCATTCTCCATGCATTTCTTCTTTTGGTGAAGGATGGTAAACATGGCTTTGAAGGGACTTTCAGGGTCGTCGCGTTTTCACAGGCTGCCAACATCCTGGGGATCATCCCCTTCATCGGTGGGTTTTTTGGCACGGCATGGTACCTTATCATCATGATCATCGGCCTCCGGGAGATGCATGAAACATCTTATCCCCGTGTGCTGTTTGCTATTTTGATACCTGTGATCATCATTTTGGTTTTTACGGTTATTCTGATGATAACCGCGCTTTTCAACATTTTTACATCGTCCACGATGTAATGAACAGAGGATTCAAGAATCCTGAGATTCAAGGATTCGAGAGAAAGGATTACTTCGTTTTGTCAACCCGGATAGATTATGAAAACTTTCTGAATCCCTCGCAATTAAAGGCGGCCATGACATTGGAAGGACCCGTCTTGGTGATTGCGGGCGCAGGAAGCGGGAAGACCCGGACCCTGGTTTATCGAGTCGCGCGGCTTGTGGAGACCGGAATTCAGCCCGAAAACATCTTGCTCCTGACCTTTACCCGAAAGGCTGCGGGTGAAATGCTGGAAAGGGCGGCAGGGCTCGCTAATGAACGATGCAGACATGTGTCTGGCGGTACCTTTCATTCGCTGGCCCATCGCGTGTTAAGACATCATGCCCATCTTTTGGGGTTTGAAAACACCTTTACGATCCTCGATAGATCCGATATGGAGGAGATCCTCCAATCCCTTATAAAAGATCTCCGGGTTGAAAAAGGTTCGGTCCGATTTCCCAAACGCACTACCCTGGCTTCCATCGTGAGCAAGTCCGTGAATCTTCAGGAACCCATCGAGTCCCTCATGCGGGATGAATACGCTCAATTCCTGGAGTATACACCCCACATTAAAAAAATGGCTGAACTGTACCAGCGGCATAAACGAACCAATCAACTCATGGATTATGACGACCTCCTCATCCATTTCAGACAACTCCTTTCCGAGCACAGAGACATTCGCGATGAATTAAGCGGACAGTACCGATATATCATGGTGGATGAATACCAGGATACCAATGGTATCCAGGCCGACATCATTAAATGGCTCGCGGCTGAACACCGCAATATCATGGTCGTGGGCGATGATTCCCAATCCATCTATTCCTTTAGAGGTGCCAGCTATCACAATATGTTTGATTTTCCCATGCTCTTCAAGGATACCCGAATCATCAAACTGGAGGAAAACTATCGTTCCACCCAACCCATCCTCGAATTTACCAACAGTCTTATGGATCAGGCAGTTGAAAAATATACTAAATGCCTGTTCACCAAACGAAAAGGCGGCGTCATGCCAAAGGTCATTGATGTCCGAACGGAGCCCGAGCAGGCCATGTTTGTCTCTCAGTCCATCCGGAATTACTTGGATCAGGGAGTATCCCTCAAGGATATGGCGGTACTATTTCGAGCCGCTTATCATTCTTTTGAACTGGAGCTGGAATTGGCACGCAATGACATCCCCTATGTGAAATACGGCGGATTTAAGTTTATGGAGTCCGCTCATATCAAGGATCTACTGGCCCATTTAAGAGTGATGGTCAACACCCAAGACACCGTCAGTTGGGGAAGGATATTAAGGCTTATCAAAAAAATCGGACAAGCCAAAAGTCAATCCATTATCCACTGGCTCCGAGAGGGCAATCACTTACCCCAACAACTCGATGAGTGGCCAGGTCGGACAAAAAAAGATGAAGGCCTGGACCGATTAGCCGGACTCATGAAACAATTGGCTGAAAAGCCTCTATCGCCGGAACAAGCCGTCGAGATTGCCATGGAATACTACAGCCCCATTCTGAAGGAGCGATTCGATGATTTCCCCAGGCGTCAAAAAGATCTTGAACAACTGATCCCCATGGCAAGCCGCTATACCAAATTGAGGGCCTTCCTGGACGACCTCATGCTTGAACCGCCCAACAGCAGCGCGGACATTGATCGGCCGGAGAGGGATGACTACCTGACGCTTTCCACTGTACACTCCGCAAAAGGCCTCGAATGGGCTGTGGTCTTTATCATCTGGGTCATGGAGGGATATTTCCCCAATTCAAAATCCTATTCGAGCGTTGCCGCCATCGATGAAGAACGTCGGCTCATGTACGTGGCAGCGACTCGCGCCAAGGACCAATTGATTATGTGTTACCCCGGCCGGGAAGAACTGCCCTTCTGGCAGTTCGGTGATACGGGATACAGAAACGGACTTTCATCATTCATTCAAGCGCTCCCGGAGGGTGTTATGGAACATCACGCGTTGAACCACTTTCAAAAAAAATTAAATGTGTCTTGGTCGCCACCGCCCCCAAAGACACGCGTCCTTCGCTCCATCGATCAAAGCGACTCGAATCTACGACCGGGTGACCGCGTCAAACACCCGGCCTTTGGGAGTGGTATCATATCCAAATTCATCGATAAACAAAAAGTGGAAGTCCTATTCAGGGATGCAGGTCGCAAACTCCTTCATCTGGAATATACGACATTAGAAAAGGTGTGAAAATCTAAAGGCGCACGGTTCAGGGTTTAAGGTCTGCGGAAAAACACCCAATAAAGCAGGGATTGATTTTTTTATACCGTACACCTTAAACCATAAACCTTATACCGGGTAAGAATATGAAAACCTACAAAGACGTCCTTAACTACCTCTATAGCCTCCAAAAATACGGCATCAAATTCGGGCTATCCAAGACATCCAACATCCTAAAGGCCCTTGGGAATCCCCATCATGGCCAACGATATATCCATGTTGCGGGTACAAACGGCAAAGGATCGGTCGCTGCCATGTTGGAATCCATTTTCATCAACGCCGGTTTGAAGGTTGGATTCTATTCATCGCCACACCTGGTACGTTTCACCGAACGTTTTCGAATCAATCGCAAAGAGATTCCAAAGCATAAGGTCGTAGAACTAACCCGAGAACTCATAGAGGTTATCAACCCCAAACAACAACCGACCTATTTTGAAGTCACCACAGCCATGGCCCTGGTCTATTTTGCAAGGGAAAACACGGACATCGCCATTATGGAGGTAGGCATGGGCGGCAGGCTCGATGCCACCAATGTCATCAAACCCATGGTTTGCGGTATTACCAATATCTCTCTTGAACATCAATTCTTTCTTGGGTCAACCCTCGAACAGATTGCAGGCGAAAAGGCCGGGATCATCAAAAAAGGCATTGATGTGGTCACCGCCGTCACACAACCCACCGTAACGCAAGTCATCCAAAAAACATGTTTTGAAAAAAAGGCCCCGTTATGGCGTGTGGGAAAGGATATTAGGTATCGCACTATCGAAGGAAGATTGAATTATTATGGTCTTAGGGAAAATCTGCATGATATTCATCTCGGGTTAAAAGGAAGACACCAATATCGAAATGCGACCATGGTCATTGCCATGATTGAAATTTTACGGGAGAAGGGATTGACTATCTCAACACGGGATACTGTTCAAGGATTAAGAGAAACCGCATGGCCGGGACGGATGCAGATTATTTCCACCCATCCGATCATTATGCTTGATGGCGCCCATAATCCAATGGCGATCCAAGCACTGAGAGATTCATTGAGAAAAGAACCGTCATTTAAACGCCTCATTCTTGTGCTTGGGGTAATGGAGGATAAGGATATCAAGGGAATCACGCGAGGGATCGTGCCCCTGGCTGATTACACCATATATACAAGACCGGTGTATTATCGGGCGGCGAAACCCGAATATATTCAGGAAAAGGCTGCGCCCCTGAAAAAACCAGGGGAAGTGGTGCCTCTATTGACGACGGCCATAGAAAAGGCCAAATATATCGCGCGTCCCGATGACCTGATCCTGATCACAGGCTCTCTCTTTACCGTGGGTGAGGCCCTTACATACTTTGATCCTAAAAAATACAAGGCGGACGGGATTTAGATAAGGCGCATGACGCAAAGGGCATCGAATCATGGTAAAATCGAATTATGCTGGCTTTTCTTTCGTTCCGAGGCTAACGGCCTGGTCATTTCAATATCCCATTCTTCCGACCGAGAGCAAAGCGAACCCAGTTCATATATATCCAAAGAGCCATGATTAACAAATATTGCCAAAATTTATGCCCCATTGTCATCCTCGTAATGACTCTTCTTGTCATCAAGGGTACTTGTGCTGTCGCTCAACCGACCCTACCCCCGGCACACCTTACACTTCAATACGCCGACGGAACCTGGGATCTGCATGCCGATCAAATTGATATCAGGGAGAGCGGGAACCTTTTGAATGCAAAAGGCAATGTCTCCATTAAAACCCTTGGCGTGACCATCTTCGCGCAAGAGGCCCTTCTGGATAGAGGAAAAGGTCTCGCTGAAGTCACAGGAAACATCCGGTTTGAATCCAACGGTGATATACTCACCGGTGAAAAAGGGACCTTTGACCTCCATAATAGGACAGGGAAGATCCTTAACGGGCAACTCTTTCTTAAAGAGAATCACTATTATATCGAAAGTGACGTCATGGAAAAGGTCGGCGATAATACCTATTATGTCAAAAACGGCCGCCTCACCACCTGTGACGGAGATACACCGGACTGGAGCATTACGTGCTCGGAGATTAAGGTCACCATAGAAGGTTATGGGACCATTAAGCACGCAGCCTTTCGGGTTCGAGATATCCCTGTTTTCTATTTCCCTTATATGTTCTTTCCCGCCAAGCTAAAAAGACAGTCCGGGTTACTTCCGCCAGCGTTCGGCTATTCCGACAGAAACGGGATGGATATCGAGATACCCTTTTTTTGGGCCATTTCCAACCGAACCGACGCCACCTTCTATGAACGTTATATGACAGAACGAGGTTTGATGCAGGGCGTTGAATTTCGTTATATGGCGCTTCATGACTCAAAAGGGACCTTTCTTTACGATGTCCTTGATGACAAAAAAAACAAAGACATGACTGATCCCGAAGACCTGGATATCAGCCCCCTGCCCCGCACAAATCGAACACGTTATTGGTTTCGGGGAAAAGTCGACCAGCAATTATCAGATGGTTTGACAGCACGCTTGGATATGGACCTTATAAGTGACCAAGATTATCTGAGAGAACTTGACAGGGAGCTTTATGGTTTTGGATCAAGGCCCGACATCCAAAGCCAATTCGGCCGTCCCGTTAATGATACGCATTCCTTGTTCAGGCAGTCGGCATGGCGATTGGATTATCAGCAGCAAGGATATGGCGTCCAGGCGCAGGGATCGTATTATCAAAAACCCGAAAATACTCCTCGCGATGAGACACCTCAACCATTGGCAGGTCTGGATTATACCTTGCTTCCCCGTCCCGTTCCAGGCCTTCCGTTCTTTTTTGCGCTGGATACGGATTACGACCATATATGGCGAGATTATGGACAAAAAGGACACCGTAGCTCCCTCACCCCGCGTCTCGCTTACCCAATGTGGTGGGGCCGGTACCTGGAATTTGAGCCATCATTCAGTTACACGCAGGTGGTTCAGTGGTTTGATGACGATCCCAACATGGATCAACAAACCAAGGACGCCTATGACATCCAAACACGATTCTCCACATCCTTGGAAAGGATCTTCAACTTTGACGGAAAGGAGATCAAACGTTTGAGACATAAAATCGTCCCTTCCCTTAATTACCAATACCGTGTCCCGGGCGACGATCAAAAAACCCAACCGTGGTTTGAGCCCATTGATGTGGACGGTAAGATCAACCGTGCGACGTTCTCAATTGATAACTTTTTGGATGCGCGAAAAGAAAATAACAAAAAGGAAATCACCTACTCCCGATGGGGTGACTTCTCCCTAAGCCAGGGATACGACCTGGACGAAGCGCACCGAGATAGATCATCGGGCACAACCAAGGAGCCCTTTGACCCCCTAGTCGGATCACTGACCTTAAGGCCCTCTTCCTTTGCCTACTTTTCGGCCAATGCCTATTGGGATCACTATCAGAAACACTTTAACGATACGGATGTGTCTCTGGACCTTTCCATTCCCAGGTCGGCAGGCCGTCAAGATACGCTTACGGTTGATTACGCCTACCATAAAGAAGGGGATAGAAACCTGAATTACAGCTTTGGGCTCAATCTTTTGCACGGTCTATCCATAGGGGCATCAGTAAAAAGGGACCTGGTGAAAGATGAAAATATATCGCAGGTTTATTGGACGGAATACACATCCCAATGCTGGGGTATCCGATTGACCGTCGAAGAAGATGACCGTGACACCAGTTACATGTTGACCATCCGCCTTTTGGGGCTGGGGGATATCAGTAGTCGTTAGATAGGACTTCAACAGGGCATGGCATAAGCAGACGCAACCTGGGAGTAGATAACATTAAGTCAGTATTGGATTAGAACCTGTCTTTACCTTTAGATGTATCATTTTAGATTTTTGAAAAATTTGGCGCGAACCTATGGATTCCGGTAGAGTAGGGAGGGGATACCCCTCCCCCTCCTCAAACCGGACGTGCGGATTTCCCGCATCCGG
>JAFGGA010000133.1 GCA_016930835.1 Deltaproteobacteria bacterium | reverse complement strand
TGGTGCAGCACTCCAGGTGCATCTAAGCGGGCTTGTCTCGGCATGGCCTATTGGTTTCATATAACCTAACGTTTGTAAACTTATTTTTTTATCTGCGTCCCCTTTAACACTGAGGAAGACGTGTAACAGGAGATAGGGGTCAGGGTTCAGCAATCAGCAGATATTTTTTAGGGCCTAATCAATCTCGATAAGTCGTATGACCTGCTTGTATCGGTCCTTAATCAATTTTTAGCAAGATTAGGGAAACAAGGGATGCAAAAAATAAAAAAGGGCCGCGATGATCTCGCTAACCCCTTGATTTTATGGTGCGCCCAGGGTGATTCGAACACCCGACCTACGGATTCGTAGTCCGTCACTCTATCCAACTGAGCTATGGGCGCTTTTTAAATGACTTCAATATGTTACCGAATAAGACCTTCCATTTCAGGAACGCCGGATAGAAGGTCCATACCTTAAACACTCTGTCTTCAAAAGTCAATCCATTAAAACAGGCCGGTTTACAAGCTTTTCCTCATGAATTCGCGGGAAATATCCTTTTTGAGCTTACAGATAAGTATAAAAAGAAAGATAAATGGATTGAGGCCGGGTTCATTCATTTTTTAAAAGGGTTTAACAGGACCATATTATTTATCCTGAACCCGTCCTGAAGGTCTTCCGACAGGACACGAGAGCAGTCTGCGGCTAAGGCGGATTGTAATATCATGGCATCCCAAAAAGATACTTTTTTATCCTTATGGAGGTGAACGGCGGAGACAACCATGTGGTAATCAGGGAGTACGGTCTCCAGAATGGATATGTAGTGAAGGAATTCAAGGGCCTCTTCCGTCGATAAAGGCCTTTGTGTTTTTTTTGTGGATAATTGGTAAAATTCTTTTAGAACCTGAATGCTGATCACGCCATTCTCATTGATAATATGCTCCTTGACCGACTCCCTTGCAACCTCTCTTTTTCTTTTCTCCTGCGGTGATGTGTCAATGGCATAGATAAGTAGATTGGTATCCAGGAATGCCTTGTCGTTCATGAATCTGGTCTCTTGTCCAGGTTTTGGTACCTAGCCTGGATTGACATCGATCAAAAAATGACGCTAACTCTTTCAAGGTCACTCCTTTTTTCAGGTCCTGCGAAACGAAATCTTCAATTTTTTTTGATAATCGCGTTGATTGAGGTCTTTTTCTCTACCGCAAGATACCGGGCCTTTTTCATAAGATCGTCATCAATTTTCATCGTTATGTCGGCCATGATCTGATTCCTGTTACATAGTCGGTTTTTCAATGGCACCAGAAGTGTGCTAAGGCAAATGATGTTCTTTTCAGGACCCATTGATTAAACTGGATCAATCACTACACTCCAAGCGAGCGAGGCATGAAAAGGAACAATACCATTTTGTCCCCCTCACCCTACCCCTCTCCCTCATGGAGAGGGAAACAACCCCAAAGCCATCCCAAGTATTGGTGAATTCGAAAATTTGTAATCGTTTAGCTTTTTGAAGATGATGAGATGCAAGGCTTGGATTCCGCGATCAAGCCTGCCCCGCACTTGATGAGGGGTCGCGGAATGACCTTTGATTTTACTATCGCTATACCTTTATGAAGCACGCATTTTGTTTTTCCTTATGATTTCCCCTTTTCTGCCTGCTTGCGCCGCGCCCGACGCGGTAGACAGGTCATTCCGCGACTTGATCGCGGGATCCAATTATTTAGGTTTTTTGAAAATAGCTAAAGTGTTACGAAAATCTAATTAAGCGGACTTAACACGGGGGAATCGAAAAACCAGCGGGAGGGTAAGTAGCGGCAGCAATGACACCCCCATCAGAACGCTATAAATAGAATACATATCAGCCAATTTCCCGATCAAGGGTGATACCAGCCCTCCCAATCCAAAGGCGAAGCCCATCATCAGGCTGGCCACCATGGACCGGCCCTTGGGCGCCAGGATCTGGGCCATGGCCACACCCAGTGGCATGGTGGCCAACACGATGCCGCCGGCTATAACGGCACCCAGATAAACCCAATGACCCGGGAGATTTAGGAAGAGGATGAGCATAGGTGACATGAGCATAAACGTGAAGATGAAAACGGGCTTAAATCCGATCCGGTCTGAGATATGACCAGCGAGCAGGCCGCTGACGGTTCCGGCAACTGTAAAGAGGGAAAATATAGCACCAGCGGAAAATACCGAGAAGCCTTTCTCAACATAAAGAACCGGCATAAAGGTCAAAAAGGATTGTCCCGTGATGGACCGGAGAACCATAACCACCCATATGGAAATGACGGTTTTCCAAACACTCCCCAAGCTTTCTTTGATAGCGCCCCAAAAACCCAGCCGACGCAATCCCTCACTCTTGGGGACCGGTACAACCCAATACAGATAACAGGCCACCAAAAGACCGAATACCATGGTGAAAGGCAGGGCATTCAGGCCGAACCGGCCGGCATACCAGGTGACGAACAGCGGCCCTACCCCGAAGGCAAAGGTACCGCCCGTATTAAAAACAGACATGGCAAAACCGGCCTGCCTTCCGGCATATACAGGGACCAGGCCCGTGACCGAAGGGTGAAACATGGATGAACCCATGGACCCCAGTGCCACTATCACCAGCAGGACCCAGAACGCGGGGGCGATGCCCGAAAGGGGGATGAATACGATGGGCATGATTACCCCGATCAAGATGAAATGCCGGGTGCTGTAACGGTCGGCCAGATATCCCACCGAAGGCTGAACGATAAAAGCAAGTAAACGGTTGACTCCCGCGATGATGCCCACCTGCGCCAGGGATAATCCCAGTTTTTGGACGAAAAGCGGGAACAACGGACTGATGAAGGCACTGTAAAAATCACCCGTAAAGTGCACCAGGGTCAGCGCAAAGAGGATTTTGATGTTGGCTTTGGTCGTGTCCGTCATATATAGGTCCGATAGGATTCTCGTTAAAAATGGAAACAAGGGGGCAATATAAGGCCCCTGAACTATTCCGTCAATTTAATTTATTCGGCGTGATCTCAACCGAACGGTTTGAGCCTGTCCCGTATACCAGATCGAGGTCCGGGACAGGCTTTGATACGGGAGTAAGGGTGGAAAAGCCAGGCATATCAAAGGACTCCGTCTTTTGACCCCTCCCCCTAACCCCCTCCCGAAAGGGGAGAGGGAATTCATGGTGCCCATCCCGCAAGGGGAGAGGGAATTCACATTAAGACCCTGTTTGAAGATTCTTCCTTGCGCTCCTCCCGCGAAGGGTAGGGGGAATTCATGGTGCCCCTCCAGCAAGGGCAGGGGGAATTCATGGATGACCACTAAGCAAGATCAAAGACTTCTGGATTCCGGCTCCCGCCCCATTTCATGGGGCTTGGCCGGAATGACGAATTATGACACAATCTCTCAAAGGGGAGGGAACTTGGGGTATTTTTGGATGGGCATAAGTTGATTATTTCTATTTGACAAATAAGGTTCTTCTCCCCTTTGGTTGGGGAAAAGAGGTCAAGACTTCAAGGATTCAAAGATTCGAGTAAATGACAAACACTTGAACCCCTGACTCTTGGACCCCTCGAATCCGAATCATCAACCGATGAAATAGGAAATGACCCACCAGTAATATTATGGGTCGGGTCGGCCGTTTCAATTTGACAAAGATGGGATAGGAATTTTAGTATCTGATGTGTGAAAGCCCATTTTGTGCTTATTGGGCCGGGAATATAAGAAGGGAATGGGGAGATTTGCGGCCTGTCTTATAAAAAGATTTACTTTCTGATTGGAAATTTTCATGATGAATGATGGACGCATAAAAAATCATCACTCAGTAGAATGCTGACTCCTGAGATGAAGACTGGATTCCGGCCTTCACCTGTCTGCGTGCGGACACGCACAGGCAGGCTGGAATGGCAAAAGGCGATGTTTTCCGATCTTTGATAAGACCATCCATAATAACAGATCAAAAGAGGAGTGCGATAATGGTTGATTTATTGGTTCATGAACGTGATCAAAAGTTTGTCCTTTTTGAACAGCTTGATATCGGCAAGCTGTCGGAATCGGAATTATATTCCGAATTTGATGTAGACATCTACAACATGGTCCTGAACGAGGCCAAGAAGTTGTCGGAAAATGCCATTATGCCCACCAATAAACAGGGGGATGAAGAAGGCGCTGTTTTTAAGGACGGCAAGGTCCACGTCCCCGCATCATTTCATGAACTCTGGCGTTTGTGGAATGAGGGTGAATGGCGAAGACTGGACATTCCTCGGGAATACGGCGGCCAAGGCATGCCCATGGTGGTGGGCATGGCGGCCAATGAATACGCCGAGGCGGGTAACCTGGCCTTCCAGACCCTGGCTGCCATGACCCGGGGCGCGGCCCTGCTCATCGCCACGCACGGTTCCGAGGAACAGAAAAAAAAATATGTGGAAAAGATCCTTTCCGGCCAGTGGACCGGGACCATGGATCTAACGGAAGCGGGTGCGGGAAGCGATGTAGGCGCCACCAAGACCGTGGCAGAGAGGAATCCGGATGGGACCTATTCCATTACTGGAAGCAAGGTCTTTATCACGGGCGGCAATACCGACCTCACCAAGAACATCATCCACTTGGCCCTGGCCCGGGTCAAAGGGGCGTCTCCAGGGACCAAAGGGCTGTCTCTTTTTCTTATCCCGGCCTACAAAATCAATCCGGACGGATCCCCTGGGGAATCAAATGACGTCAAGACCATTGCCGTGGAAAAAAAGCTGGGCATTAAAGGATCACCCACTTGTCAATTAAGCCTTGGGGAAGATGGCAACTGCATCGGCGAACTGGTTGGTGAGGAAAACCGCGGAATGCCGATCTTTTTCACCATGATGAATGAGTCACGATTAATCGCGGCCCGTCATGGGGCGGCAGTTGCCAGTGCGGCCTATCTTCATGCCCTGGTCTATGCCAGGGAGCGCCTCCAGGGAACGGTTATCGGCAGCCCGCCGGGATCACCCCAATGCCCCATCATCAGGCACCCGGATGTCCGGCGCATGCTTTTGCAGATGAAGGCCTATACGGAAGGGGTGCGTGCCCTTATCCTCTATACCTCTTATTGCATTGACCAACAGCGTATCGTCTTGAGTGATGACCAAAAAAATGAATGGGAGAAACGGATCGGATTTTTGACCCCGGTAACCAAGGCCTACGGCTCGGACCTGAGTTTCAGGGTCACGGAAACGGCCATGCAGGTCTATGGCGGGTACGGATATATGAAGGATTATCCCATCGAGCAGTTTTTAAGGGATGAGAAGGTCCATTCCATCTTTGAGGGGACCAACGGGATTCAGGCCCTGGACCTGGCAGGCCGGAAACTGGGAATGGATTTCGAGTCCCTCATGAACGGCCATATGGAAGATATCAAAACATTTTGGCAAGCGAATAAAAAGCATGAAACCCTTTCACCCTATGTGAAAATCCTGGAGGAGGCGTGGAAGGCATTGGCCGATGTGTCGGAATTTCTGGTTAAGCACCGCAAAAAGGATTTTCACCTCCTGGCCCTTTCCGCTTACCCCTATCTGGAACTCTTCGGGGATGTCACCGTGGGCTGGCTGTTGTTGTGGCAGGCCTTGATTGCACAGGAGAGATTAAATGATCTCGTGGATGAAAACAAGATCAGCGGAACGAAAGGTTTGGATACATTGGTGGCTGGAAATGCCAACGCCGCATTTTACAGCGGCAAGCTGGCCTCGGCCCGTTTTTTTATCAGCCAAGTGGTGGGCCTGGCAACGGCCAAGGCCCGAGTGATCAAAGGTTCGGAAAGGGCCGCCTTGGAAATCGCTGAAAATGCGTTTTGATGAAAGACCCTCCAGGAAAATACAATTTCCGGATAGCGCTTTCAGCACTCAGCGGTCAGCCATCAGCTAAGGATTGAATAAAGGAGTTTAGGATGAAAACGGTCAGCCCAAGGAAATCCTGATGAGATCGTAAACATAAGTTGGAAAAAGGAGATTAATCTCGGGTCTGCCCAATTGCTTTCATAACCCTATTCACATTGAATTGATCGAAATCATCTATCTCATTTTGTCCTTTAAACAACCTCCTTGATTCCTCCAGATAGGCCTTGGCTCGGATGGGTTCGGATACGGTAAAAACAATGGTGTCCCGTCGAGGCTTCTCGTCTTGCATCGTATCCCCCACCGGCATGAGGTTTCCAGTCATTCCGATGAAATGGACCCAATCGAAGAGCCGCATATAGGAGGTAGTTTCTTTAACTCCATTATTGTGTTCATTGAGCCATGGCTTGGGACGCCCGCCCATGGGAAAAAGCACGATGATGTAGCCCTGTTTTTTAAGCCTCATCATCTCACGCAGGGATGCCCTATTGATACGGGTGGCCTCTCTCACCAAGGCTTGACGATGGGCCTTCTGCTCGCGGGTTTCATGATCGGTATCCCTCGGGATCTCGCGATGGGGAACGACGATCAGTCGGCTGAAGACCTCCGTAAAGATCTTTACGATGGGTGAATCCTCGTTGAGTTTCCGTCCGGCAATAAACACCAACCGATCCAGGATATCCTGGTATTGATTTCCTTCTCGGGATAATAAGGAATAAATGCAGGGCACGTCAAAATTGCCCGAATGTTTCATCAGGAAGAGGACCGATTCCCCGCCTTTTAATATGGAAAATGTTTCCTGAAGGTTCTCCGCACCTTTGACGCCACTCCCAGGCAACATGAGCCTGTCCACCAATTCCATAAAAAGATCATAATTATGGCGAATGCCCTTTTGAAATACATTTTCCGGCGTGATCTTATGGTTGTCATCATTATGATAATTGGCCCTCATCTTTTCATAATATTTCATGGCCAAAGAAGCGATGTCATCATGGTTCATATTCACAACCCTGCCCTATTGTTAGATTCCTCTCCCTCATGGTCGGGAGAAAGTACCCAAGGATCTTGCTCGAATCCTCCCATCCTTAAGGCCCATAGTCCTCATCAAAAACAATACATTTGCGGTGATCCGGATCTTAACCAATTATTATAAAGGAATGGAATTCATGTCAATAATTGCATAGCATGAAATCATGAAAACCGGGGGGGAAGGGAAGATACGGAATTCAAGGAATGCAAATATTGTTGACAATCTCTACCGGCTTATATATATTTTCGAATTCTTAAGACTACAACTCATAGGAAGATAAATAATGCTCATAAACCTCACAACCATCAACATCATCATAATTATTACGGCAGCAGGGATTATCGGCTCCTCCCTGTTGCTCGGTTACATAATGGAGAGACGAAGATTACCAGGCCTGATAAGGGCATAAACATATATAGAAATATTCACCAAAAACCGTTATCAGATGACCTGATAACGGTTTTTTTTTGACAGAAAGGATATCATTTATGACTAAAGAAATCATGTTATATGACACAACACTTCGAGACGGCACCCAAGGCGAACAGGTAAACCTTTCCGCGGAAGATAAACTTAGGATAGCCAAACGACTCGATAAATTCGGCATACATTATATTGAAGGGGGCTGGCCGGGGTCCAACCCCAAAGATGTTCGTTTTTTTAAAATGACCCAAAAGAGCGGTTTTGCCAATACTCGCATGACGGCCTTTGGAAGCACGCGGCACGCCCAAAAAACCCCTGAAAACGACCCCAACATCAAGGCCTTACTCAAGGCCGGGACTCAAACGGTGACGATTTTTGG
Organism: Deltaproteobacteria bacterium; assembly: GCA_016930835.1. Lineage (GTDB taxonomy): Bacteria > Desulfobacterota > DSM-4660 > Desulfatiglandales > HGW-15 > JAFGGA01. The sequence goes on along the minus strand of JAFGGA010000133.1, from coordinate 67,392 downwards.
GAAAAGCTGGGACCTGCATGCCACTGAGATTCTCAGTGTCTCTAATGATGAAAACCTGGCCATGATTGAGGAGACGCTTCGCTATCTGAAGACTCAAAATAAAGAGGTCATCTATGATGCGGAACATTTTTTTGATGGTTATAAAAATAACGCCAAATACGCCTTAAGGACCGTGAAGGCTGCCATCAACGGTGGCGCCGATGTGATCGTTTTGTGCGATACGAACGGAGGGACCCTTCCACACGAGATACAGGCCATCATGACGGATGTCATGCCCCATATCCCATTACCGGTCGGAATACACACCCACAATGATTGCGGCCTGGCCCTGGCCAATTCCTTGATGGCGGTCCAATGTGGCGCTCTGATGGTGCAGGGGACCATCAATGGATACGGCGAGCGGTGCGGTAACGTGGATCTGATTGCGGTGATGGGAAATCTCCAGTTAAAGATGGGATATTCATGTGTCCGGGAAGAAAGTATCAAGCACCTGACCGAGCTGTCCCGCTATGTGAGCGATATCGCCAATGTGCCACCCCTCAACCAGAGACCTTTTGCAGGCAGGAGTGCATTTGCCCACAAAGCAGGGGTCCATGTCAGCGCGATCCTAAAGAATCCTTCCGCGTATGAACATATCGACCCTGAGCGGGTGGGCAATCGCAGGCGAGTATTGGTCTCGGATCTATCAGGAAAAAGCAATATTGAATATAAGACCAAAGAAATGGGTATCGAGCTAGGAGGCAACGGCTATGACAGCAAAAAGATTGTAAATGAGATAAAGATCATGGAGGATCAGGGCTATCAATTTGATGCCGCCGAAGGCTCCTTGGAACTTCTGGTTCGTAAGGCCACCGGGCAATTTAAAGAGCCCTTCACCCTGGAGTCTTTCCGTGTGATCATTGAGAAAGACCGGTCCGGCCCCAGTACCTCCCAGGTCACCATTAAGGTATCCGTGGGCGATGAGCAGGAGATCACCGCCGCGGAAGGGGATGGCCCTGTAAACGCCCTCGACAACGCCTTACGAAAGGCCTTGAACCATTTCTTCCCACAGATTCAAGAGATGAAATTGGTGGACTTTAAGGTCCGGGTTATTGAAGGAACTGACGGTACAGCTGCAAAGGTCAGGGTCAAGATCGAATCAAGGGACTCCCAAGAGATCTGGACAACGGTGGGCGTCTCGGAAAATATCATCGAGGCCAGTTGGCAGGCCTTGGTGGACAGCGTTCAGTACAAACTCCTCAAGGACTTGAAGCGGGGAAACAGCTAAGGTTATGAAAAATATGAAAATAGCCGCTGTCTGCATGGAAGCCCATCCGTATGCGATAGATCGAAATTTAAACCATATAGCTGATTTTTCACGAAAAGCAGCGGACAAGGGGGTGGAGATCATCTGTTTTCCGGAACTCTCCATCACGGGTTACATCTTGGACAACCCGAGCGATGTCTATTCCGAATCCATCTCCCAAGAAATCATTGAACGCGTAAGTCAAATGGCGAGGGCTATAAACCTGGTGATCCTGGCAGGCATGATTGAAAAGACCCAACGAGCAAAGCCATATATCAGTCAGGTTGTGGCAACCCCCCAAGGAATCTTGGGCATATACAGAAAGACCCACCTGTCACCCCCCGAAAAAAAATTTTTCCACGCCGGAAATTATCTGTCATCCTATTCTTATGGAGGGGTCATATTTGGTGTCCAGCTTTGTTATGACGCCCACTTTCCGGAGATCAGCACCAAGATGGCCCTTGAAGGCGTGGAGATCATCTTCATTCCCCACGCCTCACCCCGAGGAACCCCTGATGAAAAAATCCAGAGCTGGCTCCGACATTTGCCTGCCCGAGCATTCGATAACTCCGTATTTTTAGTGGCATGCAACCAGGTGGGCAGGTATAAAAACGATCTTTCTTTCCCGGGCACTGCTATGGTGCTGAATCCAGTCGGGAACATCATCGAAAGCTATAGTGGTACTCAGGAAAAAATGATTATTACGGATCTTAAAGAGAATGATTGGAGAGAAATCCGAAACCATCGGATGAAACACTTCTTACCCCACAGAAGGCCGGAACTTTATTCAAAATAAAAGGCACAATAGGAAAGATTCCCAACCTTGTGCCTTTTAATTTCCGTCCCAAGAATAATGGCTACATTACACGCAGCCCGTGGGTTTCGGCAGCCCTGCCATCTTACAGGCGCCTTTACCGGGGCCGGAGGGAAATAACTCATAAATGTATTTCAATTTATAGCCAGTGACTTTGGAGAGGATCCGGACCATAGGAGCGATACCGTTTTTCTGGTAATAATCCTGAAGTACGTTGATCACCTTCCAATGCTCATCGGTCAATTCTTCGATCCCTTCCGTTCCTTTAACGTATTGGACCCATGATTTATTCCAATTATTGAAATCATCAATGAAGCCGTCTTCGTCTACGTTAAATGTGTTTCCTTCAAATTCTACCGTTGGCATACCGCATGACCTCCTTCTATTAATTACCTTAATTATATTAACAGGTTAGAGCTTAAGTTTTATAACTTATCGTATCTTTAGGTCAATGTCAATCTCTTTATAATCGATTCAAGCATTTTTCTTTTCAATATCCTTAAACCACCTCGCTCTTTGAATGAACCCCTCACCCCACATTCTATTCCCACCCGCATGAATATGGGTATAGGTCGCCAGGAGATTTTGCATACAAATACCGTCTTTTTGACCATCAATTCCGTGTCCCCTCTTGACCTCAAAGGCGAATGAAAGATCTTTCGAACCGGTGATATGGGGTCTGGAATAATGAAATTCATGGCCTTTGATTGTTTCACCCACAGGAAAATAAGGGTTTTCCCCATTCACTTCCAAAATCGTGTATCCATGTCCCTGTGGCTTTTGACCCATCTCAAAGGTAATGGGCAATGCATTCACCATTGGAAACCTGTTGTGTCCCTGGTGAAGCGCTTCGCCTAAATAAATCAATCCACCACACTCGGCATAAACAGGAAGGCCATCCTTAATCCGCTCCAGTAAAGATGTTCTGAAGCTACCATTGTCTGCCAATACCCGGGCCTGGGTTTCGGGGAAACCGCCTCCAATATATAGCGCATCCAGATCAGGGATCCATGCATCCTTCATGGCATTGATTTCAATCAATTCCGCTCCCAGCTCTTTAAGTTGGCTAAGGTTCTCGGGGTAGTAGAACCAAAAGGCGTTATCCATGATATAACCGACACGAACGGAATCCGATATGGGCGGGTTGCTTTTCTGCTTCTCATAAACCACCGGATCTTTCTCTATGGGTCTGGACTCATGGGCCGCTCTCCATAGGGTGTCCAGATCCACATATCTTTCAACCACCGAACCGGCCCATTGGATGGCCTTATGGGCATGATCTCTTTCCTGGTGCGGGACCAAGCCCATGTGTCGTTCAGGAAAGACATCTTCTTTCAGTTTGGGTATGGCGCCCACAACAGCTATACCGCAGTATTGTTCAATCGCATTTCGGATCAGGGTCTCTTGCCGATGGCCTGCAACCCTGTTCAAAATGACGCCCGCCAGCTGAAGCGCGGGATCAAAACGTTGACAACCCATAATAAGGGCTGCGACGGTCCGGGTTGTCATGGTAACATCCACGATGACCACCACCGGTGACTGGGTCAGCCGGCCCAGTTCAGCCGTGCTGCAACACCCCTCAATGTCCAGGCCATCAAAAAGACCGCGATTCCCTTCGATCAGTGCAATATGCGTATCAGCGGCATGTTGTTGGAATGACCTGAGGATTTGTCCTTCAGACATCAAAAATGGGTCCAGATTGTGACAAGGGCGGCCGGCCGCGAAAGACAGCCACCCGGCATCGATAAAATCGGGCCCTTTTTTAAACGTCGCAACCTGATGACCCATATGCCGCCATACGGATACGAGGCCCAATGAAACCATTGTCTTGCCGGATCCGCCTTTTAGCGCTGCTATGATGATGCGGGGTATGGGATGAAGCATGTCAAAAAAATCGCTCAATTTAGAAATTTATAACGGCTATAAACGCTAAACCGACCATTGTCAATGGCCGGGTTCGAAATATGAAAGGTTTATTAAAAAATTGAATTTTTTATTGACACTCACATGGTTTCTAAGTAATAGGATTGAGATTGTCGAAAATTTCACAAATAATATATTTTTGTTATATTTTGTTGTTTCATCATTTAGGGAGGAGGTGAAAATCGGACAAATCAACGAAAGTCTTCCGGGGTCGCCCCTTAGAGTTTTTATCAACGTCTATTAATGCAAAAGGAGGCATTTGTAATGGCTTTTGAACCAAGAGAAGAGCAAAAACAATTAAAGTACCAAGAGCTTAGAATCTTTTCCGATGAAGAACTGCATAATTACACGGAAGAAGAGCTCAAAAATTTCAAGATCAAGCACGACATCCCTTTTTGTGAAGAGCTGGAAAAAGGCCGGTGGCCGAGCTTTGTAGCGGATGCCAAACGGGAAGCCCTCCACAGGAAAAAATTGGCTCAGGATCGCATGATGATTGAAAGGGATGTGGTCGAGGATTTATTGGGTCAATTGGAGGTTTCTTTCAAACATGGCGAAACGCACTGGAAACACGGCGGCATCGTGGGCGTATTTGGTTATGGAGGTGGTGTAATCGGTCGATACTCTGATCTCCAGGAACAATTCCCCTCAATCGCCCATTTCCACACCATGCGTGTCAATCAGCCAGCCAGTAAATTCTACACATCTGACTATTTAAGGACAATTTGTGATCTCTGGGAATACCGCGGTAGCGGAATGATGAACATGCACGGTTCCACAGGAGACATCATTTTCCTCGGCACCTTTACCGAGCAGCTGGAACCGATCTTCTTTGAACTGGGACATGTCCTTCAACAAGATCTAGGAGGATCCGGCTCTAATCTAAGGACGCCTTCATGCTGCATCGGAAAGGCCCGATGCGAATGGTCATGCATTGACACCCAGGACATGTGCTATGAATTGACACACTATTACCAGGATGAATTGCACAGACCCGCTTTTCCGTATAAATTCAAATTCAAGTTTGACGGGTGTCCAAATGGTTGCGTGGCCTCCATAGCCCGTTCGGACATGTCTTTTATCGGGACATGGCGAGATGAGATTCGGATCGATCAAGAGGCGGTAAAGGCTTACATGGGTGGTGAGATCATGCCCAACGGCGGCGCCCACTCCGGAAGAGACTGGGGGCAATTTGATATACATAAAGAAGTGATCAACCTTTGTCCGACGCAGTGTATGTGGATGGAAGGCGATAAATTAATGATCGACAATAAGGAATGCACCCGATGTATGCATTGTATTAACGTCATGCCCAGGGCGCTCAGACCGGGAAAAGACACCGGCGTCAGCATCCTTTTAGGTGCCAAGGCCCCGATTTTGGAAGGAGCTCAGATGGCCCTCCTAACCATCCCCTTTATGAAAACAGACCCCCCCTACGACAATATCAAAGAAAAAGTCGTGGAACCAATCTGGGATTGGTGGATGGAGGAAGGTAAAAACCGCGAGCGACTTGGAGAGCTCATTCAACGCCAAGGTATTCCTAAACTGATAGAGGTTCTGGGAATACCGGCTATGCCGCAGATGGTAAAAGAACCCCGCTCCAACCCATACATCTTCTGGAAGGAAGAGGATGTGCCGGGCGGCTGGAAGAGAGACATTAAAGATTATCGCTCCAGACATAAGAGATAGAGGAGGTTATAACAATGGCATTATCGACTGAAAGATTAGGACTATTTAATCCTGCAAAACCCATGGAAAACAGGCTCACGGACTTGGGGCCGAGGCATTTTTGGCAGTATTTTCCACCTATTATTCAACAAAATTACGGCAAATGGGCCTATCATGAAATCCTGGAACCAGGGGTGCTCGTGCATGTGGCCGAAAACGGAGACAAGGTATTTACGGTCCGTTGCGGCGGATGCCGTTTTATGACCGTCGAAAACATCCGCGAAATTTGCGATATCGCCGACAAATATTGTGACGGATATGTCCGGTTTACGACCCGAAATAACATAGAATTCATGGTGGACAGCCAGGGAAAAATGGAGGCCTTAAAAAAGGACCTCATGAGCCGGAAACACGTCTCCGGGAGTTATAAATTCCCCATTGGCGGTACCGGCGCCGGTGTAACCAACATCGTTCACACACAGGGGTATATCCATTGTCATACGCCTGCAACGGACGCATCATCTATGGTGAAATCCATTATGGATGAACTTTTCGATTACTTCCAGAGCATGACCCTCCCCGCTCAGGTGAGGGTATCCATGGCCTGCTGCCTAAACATGTGCGGTGCCGTCCACTGCTCGGATATCGCTCTACTGGGTTATCACAGGAAACCCCCCATCGTCGATTCCGATGTATTGGAAAGTGTGTGTGAGATCCCATTGGTCATTGCGGCTTGCCCCACGGCGGCTATCTCCCCGACCAAGACCGATGAAGGGAAAAAGGCGGTTAAGATCAAAGAAGAACGATGTATGTTTTGCGGCAACTGCTATACCATGTGTATGGCCTTGCCCTTATCCGACCAGAAAGGTGACTGCGTGACGGTTCTCGCGGGCGGAAAGCTGTCCAACCGGATCAGCCCTCCCAGATTCTCGAAGGTCGTGATCCCGGCCCTGCCGAATAATTTCCCGCGTTTTCAGGAAACGTGCGAGGCCGTTAAAAAGATCATTGAGGCTTATGCCAAAGATGCAAACAAATATGAACGCATCGGTGACTGGGCCGAAAGGATCGGATGGGAAAGGTTCTTTGAGAAATGCGATATACCTTTTACGGAACACCTCATTGACGACTATCGGCTGCAATATGACACCTATAGGACCTCTACCCAATTTAAGTTCACCGAGGCAGCCTGGGCGGTTTCAAAAGCCGTCGGAGGTATTGAATAATCCAATCCGTCCCATAAAAAGGAGACAAGATATGGACGATCTAAAAAAAGCCATTCTCGATTTCGCCGAGAACAACAAAAAGAGTAAATTTTATTTTAGCGACATGGAAAAGGCCGTTAAAGTGGAATTTCCTGATGCCAAGGCCAGAGACGTCAAGAAGGCCGCCACTGCCCTTGTCAATGAGGAAAAACTCATTTACTTCTCCACGGGCAGCAGCACCATGTATGGCTTGAAAGGGCGGGGGCAGACCGAAGATCACTAGACCATTCGGCGTTAACCATAAACCATATTTCTTAGAAAAGGTCGCCATCCTGGCCGGATGGTGACCTTTTTTCTTGAGGATAAAGATGAAAGACCCTCAATGTTCAGAAGAATTCATAACCCAACAAAAACAGATCTTGGCGGAAAACCCGGATTGTGCCAATTCCCAGTACAACATGGGGGTAGCCATGCTGGAACAGGACAGACTGGATGAGGCCATTCCGTTCTTTGAAGAAGCCATCGCCAACAGCGGACGGATGTTTGAAGCATGTGTGAATCTGGGCTACATCTATTTTAAAAAAGGTGAACTGGAAAAGGTTGTCGAAGCCAATCAAAAGGCCGTTGAAATCGAGCCACGTTATGCCCGGGGGTATGCCAATCTGGGATTTGCCTATCTGCAGATGGTCCGAAGTGACAAGGCCATTGAGGCCCTTAATAAAGCCATCGAACTGAATCCGGACATCGTACAGGCCTGGGCCAATCTCATCAACGCATACATTCAAGAGAACAAACTGATCAAGGCCATTGAGACGGGGGAAAGATTAATGGATAAGGCCCCGGATTTCTCCTTGGGCCATAATAACCTGGCGGTGGCCTACTATCATAATGGTGAGTACGACAAAGCGATCCAACACATGGACAAAGCGGAAGAGTTGGGATTCCAGGTCCACCCCGATTTTGTAAAAATTTTGAAACCTTATCGAAAAAAATGAAACTCTCCCCTATTTTTAAAAATTATGAAATCCTGGTCGATAAGGCCGAATCGGCGTTCCATAAGGTTAGAGCGGGGTACGGCGAATATGTTCGATGCGAACTCCATTGCTCGGATTGTTGTCATGCCGTATTTGGTTTGTTTTTGGTTGAGGCGGCCTACATTAGGGAGCATTTTGAGACCATTGATGAGGCGCAAAAACGCCAGGCCCTTCTAAGATGCGACAGAGCGGATGAGGCATTTGAGAAATTACAGGCCAAGCTTAAGACCTTTGAGCACGACCCGCATATGCAGGCCTACACACTGGCCAGGGAAAGAATCCCATGTCCCCTTCTGGATGAACAAAATGAATGTGTTCTTTATCATCGTCGTCCTATCACATGTCGTGTTTACGGTATCCCCACAAAGATCCAAGGAAAGGCGCGGGTCTGCGGGAAAACGGGCTTTGAAGACAAGGGAACCTACCCTGTCTTCGATCTGGACAATATCTACCGTGACCTGTACCTGCTTTCCCGAGAACTTCTTACTGAGGCCGGAAGTGATGACCCAGATAGGGCATCCCTGCTGATTTCCGTTTCCAAAACCATTCAAACACCGCTTGATAAACTCCTTCATGAAGACCTGAAGAAATAATGATAGCAAGCAATGATGCACTATGGTATAATATAATACATGAACGGGTTGAATTACCGGTTGTTTTTCAATCACCGGTCAAAAAACCAACACGAGACTCAACCCCAGCCAAAGAGATGCTTTTGAGATCCCATTCTAAACATCCACGAATGCCCATTCCGGATCATATCCCTTTTTGAATTGATTGGCCATGACACCCATAATGCATCCTCTTTAAAAAACCCTTTTAGACCTCGAACATTTGAATGAATAGTCCACAACCAAGGCAATAGGGAAAACCGATGGCTCAGAAACCCGACTATGAGGACCTGGGGGAAAAGATCACTGAGTTGCGAAAAAAGCCTTTGGGCGCCGGATCCGCGGAGAAGGCGTTGCATGCCATGGAGGAACGCTATCGCCGATTGATCGAAGCGGTCACGGACTATGTATTCACTGTTCGACTCAAATACGGACAACCAGTAGAAACCATTCACGCCCCGTCCTGCATTTCCGTCACGGGATATTCCCCTGAGGACTTTGTTTCAGACCCCTATCTATGGTTGATGATGGTACACGAAGAGGATCGTTTAAAGATCCAGGAGTATACGCGGCAAATCCTTTCGGGCCAAGACCTGCCACCCATTGAGCACAGGATCATCCGTAAAGACGGCGTTGTTCGTTGGGTCTCCAACACGACACTCTTACATCGGGACCCACAAGGTAACCTTGTATCCTACGACGGACTTGTCAGGGATATCACCAAACGCAAACACGCTGAGGAAGCCCTTGTTCGGAGCGAAAAGCGATACCGTATCATATTTGAGAGTACCGGCACAGCTACGATTATTAGTGATGAAGACATGACCATCTTAATGGCCAATTCGGAGTTTGAGTCCCTATCCGGATTTTTAAGAGGAGAAGTAGAAGGGAAAAAACGCTGGACCGAATTCGTTGCCAAGGAAGACATGGAATCCCTTAAAGAATATCATCGATCACGGCATATCGATCCCAATCTCGTACCAGGGAAACATGAGTTTCGTTTTATCGACAGAAAAGGAAATGTCAGAAACATCCTGGCAACCGTTTCCATCATACCCGAGACCAAAGATGGGGTGGCGTCTTTTATGGATATTACCGATTTAAAACAGGCAGAAGAGGAAAGGGCCTTGCGGCAGAAATTGGAAGGTGTCCTTGAGATGGCCGGCGCGGCATGCCATGAATTGAATCAACCCCTGACGACCATTACGGGGTATTCCGAACTGCTTATGGATGGCATGGATGAAAAGACGTCGATCTATGAAAAATTGAAAATAATCCATGAGGCCGTGCGTCACCTTGGGCAGATAACCAGAAAGATCATGAATATCAATAAATATGAGACCATAGATTATGTAAACGCCAAAATCATTGATATCGATAAGGCCTCAAGGGATGATTGAACAAACCCAAAACTAAATGATTTGTATTTGTTGATACAAGACTTCTATGTGTTTATCGAGATTTTCTTTAATCACAACATATTCTTTTAGATTTTCAGTATGATAAAAATTCATTAACGGATTGAACATCTTGCGGAATTCATCCTTGGAAAAAACCTTTAACAACTCGATAAAATCCCTTATACTCATGACACGCAATGTCCCCGCCGCTTCTTTTTCCATCAAGGCATCAAAAAACCCCCGAATGGTTCCTTTCAAGACCACATCATCCATCCAGACCGTTTCCCCGACGCCATCCCATCTATCCAATCTCATACGAATCGTTAAATCCAAAAAGATATAGAGCAAACCCACGGACGGATGGATTCCTTCTCCCGGGGTTATAAAAGGTTCATACCGACGGGCCGCCGTCAGTTTGACATCGATCTGATCATCTTTAATCTGAATAATAAAATCACCCGCGGCGTGATGCCAGTGGGATATGGCATTCCCGCTCTCGGCATTGTAATAAAGTATAAGGATTCTTGAAGCCTGCCGGAAGATTTCAAAGGTCTCGTGGTCTGCCAATAAACGTTTCCCTTTTTTTTGATCCCACAAGCGGAGTCCATAGCCTTGTCCAGATCCTGGATCCATGGATACATGCCATTCATGATAATCTTCAAACCATTCAACAAGGGCCATTTTAAGGGTTTCTGCTTGATTTCCTCTCCGATGATCCACACGATCGATAAAAAAGGTCTGAGGCAAAAAGGAAGGATTTAGGGATTTATTTAAAAGGGTGATGGTTTCATACTCTTGAACAAGCCACCTCTTTGCCATCCTGGAGACAGCGGTCAACAAGCCATACTTCAAGCGGTTAAGGTGAAAGCTGACTTCCAGACAGACGACATGGTACAGCCCCCCGTGTTTTTCACTCCGGATAATGAGGCTTTCAATGGGAGTCCGACCCTGTTGTTGGAAAAAATATTGATGTCTGAGAAAAACCGTCTCGATAGCTTGAAAATAGTCACCCAAAGTCAAGAATGGGTGATCCTTTTCAGTGTCCATTTTTAAGGGTCGCTGCGCTTCCACAGGTGTAACGGGGATGTCCCCTTCAGGATGGGAAAAGACATACCGAGTAATCATTGTTTTTCAAGGGCTTGAGTCGCCAACTGTGCAATGGTGTGATCTTTGATCTCACCATTCCGATAAATACGAGTGACCGAATTATCTTCTCCAAGCCTGGCCAGGGATTCTTTTGCATCCGGGGTCTTTAGATGACCCAACAGGATAACCGTGAACCCCCGTATTTCCGGATCCGCACTCTGCAGAAAAGGAACGAACTGGTAGCCTTTTTTAAGGATGGTTTTGGGTTCTTTTTCGGCTATTCTACAGAGGGCCTCCAGGATCTCAGGCAATAGTTCGCGATCGCCCATGAGCCTGAACAGCTCAGGGATGTAACCGGCAAATTGAGCAGGATTATGGGCGATGATCTCTCCGACAGCATTGATATACCCCCAACTGGATGCTGCGGTATCGGTAATCGCGGTAAGTAGTCCTTGAAGGCGCCTGGACACAAGACCCGGATCGTCTTGAGCGATGACGGCGCACACCCGTCCCATCATTTCCCCTGCCCGATGGCTGATGAGGGGATCAACGGAATAAAGAAGCCGCTGAACATCTCGAATGATTCTCTTGTCCTGTGAGGCCAGATCTAAAAGAGCATCCATTTGATAATCGGCAATTAGGGACTCGATTTCTTTTTTTGAAAAGGTCCTTTGTTTTTGGGCGGAAGGTTTTTGAGTGGCTATTGGTTTGGCCTTTTCCATAAGCCGGCGGGTGCCCTCTTCGGTTACTTCAAGGATATCTTCTCGGGGCCTGATAAAAAAAAGAACCCCATTGATCTGCCGACCTTCGTAAGCCCCTCCGTGAACGATCAGATGGGTTTCAAGGTCATAGTAATCGAGTTGTTTTGTCAGGTAATCATCATCCGGCAGTAGATCGAAAGCAAGATCCCAATCCCCATTACATGCAACCACCAGGGCTTCCACCATAGCCGTTCCGAGATTATGACCGGTTACATCGCAGGCATATACCGCCCCGCATGGACACTGACCCACCGGCATTTCAGTAGGCATACGTATGGAAAGTTCCATTGGTTTTTCAATGGTTCTGCCGCAAAAAGGGCACGTCGGCCGGTCGATAACATCTCTTCCTTTGAATCGTCCATCCATAATATGTCAATCCTTAGAGATCGAGATCCATTCCTGTCCCATCTTCATCATACTCAAATTCATCAATATCAAAACCCGACCCCAGGGATCGAAATTTGATATTCCAGTGTTGATATTTTTCTCCCGCGAATTCACAATTTAAAGTCCCTATTCTGGCGTTTAATAGCCTAAGTTTGGGTACCACTTCTTGATGAAAAAGACCTATGATATGGATCTTATCCTCATCATCCAATTCAATCAGGGAAATATGCTCTTTAAGGTCATTTTTCATTGATTCAGAAAAAATAACGGGCAAGGTGTTGGTGGCTAATGCATTCAATCCAAGATGTCATATCATTTCGCTGGCCCGGGGATATCAATAGTCATACATTGGTTCGAAGGGCCACAGGACTTTGTGGTGATCTTAGGTTTATTCTCCCCCGGTCCATACCCTAAGGTGTGGCTGCTTCTGCTCACAACCCGTTCAAAGGTATCGGACTGACATTTCGGGCAGGCCATGTCTATTTTTTCATCTGAAGATAAAAAAAGCCTTTCAAAAACATGGCCGCACTTCATACATCTAAATTCAAAAATCGGCATCTGAAACCCCCAAATTCCCCTTTTCTACTTGTTGCAATTTCTATAGAATTCAAATATAGCGATGCATGGTTATTAAGTCAACGAAAACAGTGGATTAAAAAAGTCTGAGCAATCATGATTCTCTCCTTCCATCCTTGCATTGTAGCCGATAGGCAGATTATCCTGGGAGCCCGCGAGTTGAATGCGGCCGAACACACATTGATTCACCGTGCTGAGGTGATCATTCTTCCTCAGAGCTGTTCATATAATCTATATAAAATCTGCAGGAGTTCTCCCGCCTTGGTATTTCCAGATTATGATATAAGATTTGAATATCCTGGAAAATCAGGGCAGGCCCGCTTATTTCTCAATAAGGGATTCCCGCACCCAAAAACCTTTCAATGGAATTCCTTGGTCTCTTTCGAGAATGTCTATAATCATAAAAGGTCCTTTCCTCATGAGATGCCATTTATCATCAAGACCAATAACGATCATGAAGGACGAGGTGTTTATTTTATAAAAAACGAGGAGTCATTAGAGGAAGCATTAGAAAAAATGCGAATCCTTGAACAATGCCGATCCGAAGGCTTCATTACCCAGGAATGGATTCCATCCAAGGGGAATGTGCTTCGGGCGGTTGTCATGGACAAAAATATTATAACCTATTGGAAAAGAAACAAAAACAACAACACGGTCATCAGCACGGTGGGCCTGGGTGCTGAGATAGATCCGAATTGGGAAAAGGGGCTTCAGGAGAAGGGGCGAGAGCAGGCGCATCGATTTTCGATAGACACCGGGATTAACTTGGCCGCGATCGACTTTATCTTTTCTTTCGAAGATCTTCACCCAAAACCCCTTTTTCTTGAAATCAACTATTATTTTGGAAGGCGCGGGCTGGGAGGTAGCTTAAAATATTATCGTCTTCTTATTAAAACGGTCCGGGAATGGTTAAGAAACCAGGGATTCGATCCAAAAAGGATTTCAATGGCTTGAGCAAAAATATCCATTCGAATTGCCATAACCTTCAGGAGTGGTTGTGATTCTTGACATCACCTGGCACCCTGGTTATAGTAATCATAGTTTTTTGATATGAAAATTTTATTACAGACTTACAGATAGAAGATAAGGGTCACTGATCGCCAATCGGTTTTTGGATACTTCGTTACACGATTCTCAACCCTCCAAGAAAAGGGGTCTCCCCATTATGAAATTATCAACACGGAGTCGTTATGGAACGCGGTTAATGGCGGATTTGGCGGAACATCTGGATAGCGGTCCTATTCAATTGGGGGATATCGCCCAACGTCAAGGCATCTCCGTGAAATACCTTGAGCAACTCATTATTCCCCTTAAAAAGGCCAATTGGATCAAGAGTGCGCGCGGGCCTAAAGGAGGGCATATCCTGGCCGTGTCTCCTCATGATATCACCATTGGTGAGATCGTCTCAGTATTGGAAAGTGAAGTCACCCTAACCCATTGTCTTGATGACCCTGAAACCTGCGAGAGACATGATACATGCAAGACACGTGAAGTTTGGATAAAGGCAACAAAGGCTATACAAGATACGTTGCATGCTGTCAAACTATCTGAAATCATGAAATAATTTGCGTAATAACATCCTCCATTCGAAGGAGAGTGATCTTTCCACAACAACAGCCAGATGAATAAAGCGATCGTATCTATAGCCATCAGCAAGAAAAAAGGGACTCGAAAAACCCGGGTGACAGAGGCCATAATTCGGCCGGACCACGGCTTGGAAGGCGATGCTCACGCCGGATCATGGCATAGACAGATCAGTTTTCTTGCGGCGGAAAGCATTGAAAGAGCCAAAGAGAAAGGCCTTGATGTTACATTTGGAGACTTTGCGGAGAATATCGCCACAACCGGAATCAATTGGCAACACGTACCCATCGGGACCAAGGTAAAATTGGGAGATACGGTTTTGGTTGAAATTACGCAGATCGGAAAAGAATGCCATAATAAATGCGCCATCTACTATTCGGCAGGTGATTGTATTATGCCGCGTGAAGGGATTTTTGCCCGTGTAATCAAGGGCGGTGCCATTCGATGCGGTGATCCCGTGAAGATAATGGAGGATGCATAAGGAGTTCCGCGTTCAAACCGAGACAGACGCTTACTTCAATCATGAATATGAATGTCACTGGGTCAACAGATCGTCAAAAAAAAAGGGGCATCACCGGTTCATTTCATCATGGGCCTTTTCCGGTCTTGCGCTGTTATAAAGGCGATTGCTTTTTCTCTGAGCATGAACTCATTGAGGAAGAACCGCTCCTGATTCGAGTTGAAAATAATCCCTATTCCATGTTTATGCGCACACCCGGTGATGAGATCTGCCATGCTGCAGGATTTTGTCTTTCTGAAGGAATCATAGAAAGGTCGGATGACTTAGCCTCTGTTGGTTATTGTGAAGATACGAACCCCAATGTCGTGGATGTCCGATTGACCCCAACGAGATGTAAACAAGTAGCTGCTCTTTTGACAAGAAAGGTCTCAATCAGTCAAACCAGTTGCGGCAATTGCGGCAAAGACCTTGTCGAAGAGATATGTCAGGACATTTCACCTATTACGGATGATATCCACATCAAGCTGAAAGATGCCTTGGGAATCATCGAGAAGTTATCTGAGTTACAAATCCTGCGAAAGAAAACCAGGGGATCCCATGGTGTGATGTTGCTGGATGCGTGGCTCCAACCCATATCCTTTGCTGAAGATGTAGGGCGTCATAACGCCTTGGATAAGGCCATCGGAAAACTCTTCATGCAAAATATATTGACGGATGCCCATATCGGCGTCCTTTCATCCCGGATCAGCTATGAGATGGTGCAGAAGGCTGCTCGCGCTCGTCTTTCCATCTTGTTGAGTATCTCACGCCCCACGACCCTGGCCGTCCGTTTGGGAAAAAGCCTTAATTTGACCCTGGCATGTCGGGCCAGGAAATCCGAGCTGATTATTTTTTGTGGTGAAAATCGTATTTTAAGGAAATGATATGGATAACATGAATGAAAAAGAAATTATACCACGGATAAACAAGATAAAGAAGTCATTGGGAGACAAGCTGATTATTCTGACGCATCATTATCAGAGAAAAGAGATTGTCGACCTGGGAGATTATAAAGGGGACTCTTTTGATTTATCCCAAAAAGCGGCGGCGGATAAGGCTGCCCAATATATCGTCTTCTGTGGGGTTCACTTTATGGCCGAGAGTGCGGAGATTCTTTCTCAACCTTACCAGACCGTTCAGATTCCCGTAATGGATGCGGGATGCTGGATGGCCGACATGGCAGACATCTTCATGGTTGAAAAGGCATGGGAGGAGATAGCATCCGTGATTGGGCCTGATGGCGTGGTGCCTATCGTTTACATGAACTCGGATGCGAACCTGAAGGCCTTTTGCGGTAGGAATGGGGGCGTCGTCTGCACCTCGTCCAATGCTACGGCGGCCTTGGAATGGGGGTATTCCCAAAAAAATAAGATCTTGTTTTTCCCGGATCAACACCTGGGCCGCAACACGGGGAATCAAATGGGCATTCCTTCAGATGAGATGATCGTCTGGAGCCCGAATGAACGCCTGGGCGGCCATTCCCCTGAAGACATTCAAAAGGCCCGGTTGATTTTATGGGACGGATATTGTCTGGTTCATACCCGGTTTCAGGTGGATCATATTCGACAAGTGAGGAGGAAATATCCTGACGCAACAATCGTGGTGCACCCGGAATGCACTGAGGAGGTGGTGGCTTTGGCCGACGCAGCTGGGTCAACCAGTTTTATTGTAAAATATGTTGAAAATGCCCCGGCCAACAGCACGATTGTTATCGGTACGGAGGTCAACCTGGTACATCGATTGGCCTTGGAATACCCGGATAAAAAAATCTTCGAACTTCATTACTCTCTATGTCCGAACATGTTTAAAACAGACCCTGAAAGCTTGTTACGAACACTCGAAAATATTGGACAATTCAATATGATCCACCTACCGGAGGCAATCAAAGAAGATTCACGATTAGCCCTTGATCGCATGCTCACACTGACAAAAAAATAATCTATTTAGCATGACTAGCCTGTGTTAAAGACATTGATCCTTTATCCCATGAGATTAATAAACCGGAAAACAACCCCATCCCAACAAAGCCCGATTTGCAACGGGGGCAGGCGTTTAAGACCAGCCAGTATATTAGCCGGAGCGGTAGGCATTATCCTTATCACGGCCGCTCTCATAAAAACCATGGACATGCGCCTCTTTGTCGAGCAAATGAAGGCCTATCATATCATATCGAAGCCTATTTTACTCATCTTGGGAGCGTGGATATTGATCTTTACCGAGTTTATCCTAGGTACAGCGCTTTTGGTTTCATATCGTCCGAAAATAACCATCACCATTGTCGCATCGCTTTTCTTGATCTTCATCGGCGTAAACGTCTGGGCTTGGATCACGCAAGTGACGGAGGACTGCGGGTGTTTTGGAACCTGGCTCGTGCGGACACCCGCGGAGGCATTCATTGAAGACTTGGTTCTCCTGGCCGCACTGGTTCCTGCCTGGTTCAGTTGTAATCCCCTACAAACAAAAAAAATCGGGATAAAAAAAGCGTTTGTGGCGGTTGCCATGATGGTGGGTTTGATTCTTCCGGTTGTTGTCTCAGGTCTTCCGGACACGTGGATTGACAAACCCCGATTGAATGTCATTGAGACGGAGATCGAGCACCTTCAAATATCGGGCATTAATGATCTGACCTTAGCCCATGGGGATTATCTTATTGTCCTTATGCTCACGGACTGCGTTCATTGCCGAGATGCCGTGCCGTTCTTATGCGATTTAGCGGACCAACCCGGATTTCCCAGATTGTTTGCCTTAAGCCCGAATGATGAAATAGAGCGGAAATCATTTATCGAAACATACCAGCCGTCTTACCCGATCGGTCAAATCGAACTACATGCCTTCTTGCGTTTACTCGGGGATGGTGATGTACCGCGTGTCCTTTTTCTTAGAGATGGCCGGTTAATGCATATTTGGGACGAAGAGATTCCCGATGCGAACGATATTGTGCAAGTGCTTTGATTGACCAATTATTCAAAAAGAAAGGTCCCCATGGTTCATGAGCCACAGGGACCTTTTCTTTAGGGGGAAAGAGCTTATTCACAGCTCAATCTACTACAATATCGGTCGAATCATCACGAAACTTAATAGGATCTGATAGATATAAAAAAATGGTTCATTAACCCTTATTGAGACCGACCCTCCTTGTTAATAACATTATGGACGGATGCACACTGTACCATTGACTAACCCTCATCCACCCTGCGCGGCGATCAAAGGGTGACCGGCGGTCTTTTCTTTTCCTCCTTTCTATCCCGCCATTTAAAAGATAATCGAGGTTATAAATGCGACGTCTATCATTGCCGTTTCGTCTATCAAAAGAAGAATTTCGTCTATCTTTCATATTCAAAACACCTTCAATATAGCAAACATTATTCTTCTATGCTCACCATTTATGACCTTTTTATCTTTTTCCAAACATCCTCCTGCCAATACCGGCCAGACCGATCAGATTAGACCCGAACAAAAGCATTGTAGCGGGTTCGGGCATTCGAGAAAACCCCATCACACCAAATCCCATTGAAATAACGTATAAGAAAACAAGTAGTACTCTCATAATTTACACTTCCTCTGTTTCTCTAGATGAATTTTAATGTCCACATGTGTTGGATTTTTAGATATCTGTATGCGTTTGATATCGTATTGTTGCATCGGTATAGAGCAAGGGACATGCCAAAACCAAAAAATGAGATCTTAGCCTGATTTGTTCAATTATTTCAATTGATTATAAATGGATGATGGAAGTAGTAAATTGAAGGTATGAAAAAAAATACCAAAATAATTGTGAAATCATTTTTTGTTTTCGGTAATGAGTTACATAAAGGTCCAATGATCATTCACCTGGGTCGACCGGTTTCCTGAGTCTCTTGATCTGCCCACGGATATGTTTCTCATCCAGGGTGCGCTTTTTGGATGCCTCTGGGGGTTTCGTCCTCCGGCGCGTTTTGGGCTGTACGGCAGCCCGCTTGATCAACGCAATCAACCGATCCATTGCGTCTTGACGATTGTGAAGTTGCGTGCGAAATCGTTTCGCGTGAATAATTAACACACCGTTCTCATTGACCCGCCTTCCCGCCAGACGAATCAGCCTGGCGCGAACATCTGCCGGTAATGACGGTGAGCTTCTAACATCAAACCGGAGTTGCACGGCTGATGAGACCTTGTTCACGTTTTGACCACCTGGCCCGGATGCCCGAATAAAATCCATCTGGATCTCTTTATCATCAATGACGATTCCGGAGGTTATCTGAATCATATTGGCATGACTTCCTATCTAAATATTTTAACAAATGGATTATTAAAAGGTTCTCTTTTCGACCTCCCAGCGCCTTTATTTCCCCCCATTTTCTTATCTCCAATAGAAGGCCTCTCAACCCTTTCTCCTCCTACCTGAGCCGCTTCTTTCAGGGAAAGTGAAATCCGCTTTCTCTCCAGATCCACGTCCAAAACAGTTACGGTTACACGCTGATTCACCCTCACAACCTGATTCGGATCTTTCACGTAATGATCGGCCAGTTGACTGATATGCACCAACCCATCCTGGTGGACCCCGACATCCACAAAGGCCCCGAAAGCAGTCACGTTGGTCACGACCCCGTTCAATTTCATACCTGTCTTTAAATCATTGATCGATTCTACACCTTCTTTGAATTCAAGATACTCGAACTCCTTCCTGGGATCACGTCCCGGTTTGGCCAACTCCTTCATAATATCAGTCAAAGTGGGCATGCCGATCTTTTCCGTTACATATCGCGATAGATCGATCCGTTCTCTG
Organism: Deltaproteobacteria bacterium; assembly: GCA_016930835.1. GTDB lineage: Bacteria > Desulfobacterota > DSM-4660 > Desulfatiglandales > HGW-15 > JAFGGA01. The sequence continues at coordinate 47,800 of JAFGGA010000133.1, read as the reverse complement.
ATCGTGGCATTGGTCAACAGACCCGGGATCGAACACCCAAGATCCGCCGCCATATTTTCCACAATCCCGTAAGACTCAGGATGAACCGCGCTTGCGTCCAATGGATTGATGCCGTTATGGATACGAAGAAACCCGGCTGCCTGCTCAAATGCCTTGGGCCCTAGTCGCGGGACATCCTTTAACCTTTCCCGGGATACAAGCGGCCCGAACTCATTTCGATAAGCAATGATATTTTTCGCCAATTGAGGACCTAGTCCGGATACATAGGTGAGGAGTTGTTCGCTGGCCGTATTCACTTCCACACCCACTGCATTGACGCAACTGATCACCACATCGTCCAGGCCGGTCTTTAGGGCGTTTTGGTTGACATCATGTTGGTACTGACCTACCCCGATGGCCTTTGGATCTATTTTAACCAGTTCAGCAAGAGGATCCATGAGACGACGACCTATGGAAACAGCCCCACGATATGAGACATCCAGGTCGGGGAATTCATTTCTTGCCGTCTCTGAGGCCGAATACACCGATGCACCGCTCTCATTGACCATGGCCACGATAATAGACTCGTGTAATGGAAGGTTTTTGACAAAACCTTCCGTTTCTCTTCCCCCTGTTCCATTCCCGATGGCTATGGCTTCAATCCCATGGTCATTGCATAGCTGGATAATGGTCTCCGCGGCCGCTTGTTTTTCATTTTCCGACCGAAGTGGAAAAATGGTCACATGATGGATCAACTTTCCTTGTTGATCCAAGCAAACCACCTTGCAGCCTGTACGTATACCAGGGTCTATGCCCAGCACGCGTTTCTGGCCCAAGGGCGATGCCAGGAGAAGCTCTCTGAGATTATCGGAAAAGATCTTGATGGCGGTTTCATCCGCTCGCTTTTTGGTCTCCAAACGCATCTCCGTCTCCATGGAAAAAGAGAGCAACCTTTTATAACAATCATGCACGGCCGCCCGGACCTCGATGGATGCAAGGCCATCTCCTTTAACAAATAAAGACTCCAGCAAGGTAAGCGCCTCATCCTCGGGAGGACGTATTTTCAGATCAAGATATTCTTCACTCTCACCGCGCCTCATGGCCAAGATACGGTGAGAAGGCGCAGTGGCCACAGGCTCCTGCCAATCAAAATAATCCCTGTATTTGGCGCCTTCCCGTTCTTTACCGGGGATCACATTCACATGGAAGACGCCTTTTGTCGCAAACAGCCTTCGCATCTTATCCCGTGCTTCTTGATTTTCATTGATCCATTCGGCAATGATGTCCCTGGCCCCGTTTAGGGCATCGTCCGTCGTCTCGACACCCTTTTCAATATTTACATAATCTGCCGAAGCTTCCAAGGGATCGATTGCATTATCTTGCTTGAAGATTAGTGCGGCCAGCGGTTCAAGTCCTTTTTCCATGGCGATGGTCGCCCTTGTCCGCCGTTTGGGCTTATAGGGCAGATATATATCCTCAAGGGTAGACATGGTCTCGGCCGCTGAAATCCTCTCCCTGAGTTCATCAGTCAACAATTCTCGCTCTTCAAGTGATTTAAGGATGCTTTCCCGTCTTTTATTCAATTCCCGCAATTGGTTCAATCGATCACGAATTTTTGTGATCTGCACTTCATCCAGCAAACCGGTAGCCTCTTTTCGGTAACGGGCGATAAAAGGGATGGTGGCCCCGTCGTCAAGCAGGCGGGATGCGGCTTCGACTTGAAAGGATTTTACACCAAGTTCCTCGGCAATCTTGAATATATGATCCAAACTCATATCAACTCCTTTGGGCGAAATAGAAAAGCGCTTTTCCTTGAACAAGGAAAAGCGCGATTCATCTGCAACCTAACAAAACGGCTGACCCGTATCAAGGGTTTTTTCAATTTTTCAAGTGAAATGAAGAACCCCGCGCGCAGGGGATCTTCGGTGGACACTGAGGGACAATCACGAATCTACCCTTAAAAGAGGGGAAATATCTTGGAGTAACGAGGATTGAACCTGAAATGAAGGCGCATGGTGCAAGGTCCACGGTCTTTATTGATAACACCAGCCATACGCCTTGTGCCTTTAGCCCTTTTTCGATAATCTCAAAAATCAGCCCGACATTAGATGCCGGGCTTTTTCATGATTCATACATAAGGCATGGTTTAAATCAGGCGGCTTTTTTATACTTCAGATCCACCTTCTTGGCCTTCTCATTATACAGACCTTCAAACAAGATAAGTTCAGGATGCGCATCAAGCGATGCATAATCCGTAACCTTAATCTTTCCGGTTTCTGCGACCCATTGATCAAAGATCCGGATATCCACCGAATCAGCATCCCCGTCATGCGGTCGCTGCACAGCCATAAATTTCATCCAATGATCACTATCGCTTGGGACCTTTTCCCATTCTTTTGCCACTTGCCTTGATAAGAACCCGCTGAGCGCCATCGGGCCGGTCTTGGATTTTTTCTTTCCAAACATAATATTATCATCCCCTTTCCAGAAATATGAAAAACTCAAAAATAAATCAATGAATTCAAAATCCCCTTTTATGTGACATCGTCACCATGTATATCTCTCTTAATAAATATGATAGTTCAGAATGATGCCCTCGCAAAAGTCGAAAAACACCTAGTTTTGCCACTCCGGCCTGCCTGTTCGTGTCCGCACGCGGAAAGGTGAAAAATGAAATCTTGTCTTTTCAAATCCTTATATTGGCTCTGGACCCCGACACAAATCTATCCCGTACCAGATGTGGGACCGGGGTGACGCACTTTTACGAGATTGTCAAATAAGCTAATCCAATATTGATGCCAAATCGATAATTCATTGGAAATAAAGGATAATTTTATATGAAGAAAAAAATAAAGGAATTGTCAGTTCTTCTATTTTCGGGAAGGAGATTTAAGATGAAACGCTGGTTATGTAAAGGCTGCTTCAAGACCTTGAGACAATTGGAAAATCCGGATAGAGAACATCCAATTCCGATTTTCTTTTATTTTAAGAACTGGGAATTCTCTTGAAAAAACCGGCCCGGGGAAAATGAACCTTCAACCTGGAAATGCTAGCGGTCTGGACATGGAAGGCCGTGGATGGGTATGGATTCATTCATGGTCATGTCCCTCTGTGACCATAAAAATTCTTCAATTCGGAGAAGGAGCGGTTGAAATGTCGTTTTATCAATCGCTGAAATGAGAACACCTTGACTTGCCTTTGATAATGCAGCCCCATCTGAATCCGCAACAAGGTCCATCTTGTTGAAGACCGAAAGGACCGGGATTTTCTTTAATTCCAAATGACCCAGGACCTTTTCAACCGCTGCCATCTCCTCTTCCATCCTAAGACTGGACACATCCACCACGTGGAGCAAGAGATCGGCGTCACGCAACTCTTCCAACGTAGAGGCAAAGGCCTCCATCAAACTCTCGGGAAGGTTTCGGATAAAGCCCACCGTATCAGTAATAATGGCCTCACGCTCTCTCGGGAACCGAAGTCGCCTGCTGCTCGGGTCCAATGTTTCAAATAACCGGCTCCCTGCTCCCACATGGCTATGGGTCAGCGCATTGAGTAAGGTTGATTTTCCGGCATTGGTATAACCCACGATAGAGACAATGGGAAGCCCTTTAAGATTTCTCAGACGTCTCCTTTCCTGGCGCTGCTTTTGAATCTTAACCAGATCCCGGTTAAGCCTGGCTATCCGTTCCCGGGCCCGTCGCCGATTGATTTCAAGTTTCGTCTCACCGGGTCCCCTGCCCCCGATTCCTCCCGTCAGCCTGGACATGGCCGTGTTTTTAGTGGCCAACCGAGGCAACAAGTATTTTAATTGGGCAAGCTCCACCTGTATTTTACCCTCGCGGGTCACCGCCCTATTGGCGAAGATATCAAGGATCAGCTGACTCCGGTCAATAATCTTCAATTCAGTATAATCAGTCAGACTCCTTACTTGAGTGGGAGTGAGTTCGTTATCAAAGATTAATAGGTTGGAACCGGTTTGGAGGCATCGAAGGACCAATTCGGTTAATCTGCCTTTGCCGATAAGGAACTTGGGATTAGCTTGTTTGATCCGTTGGACAACCATGTCCACCACCTCCAGATTGTTGGATACAGCCAGTGCCTTCAACTCATCCAACGATTCCCAAGCATCCCTGGCAGCCCCGTCGGTGACGCCGACCAATATGGCCCGTTCTTTATTGATCAAAGACTTTTGCCTGTTAGTTCTGGCGATTTCATCTTCAATGGAGTGGATCAACCCCTTAAAATCCGCATTTACTTGGCCGATATCCGGAACATGAGATACCTGCCACCCTTGCTTCTTACTGTTCGGAGGCAATATGTGCGCATAGGAGATGGGTCCGGGGATACCGTTTTCATCTACTTGAATACATACCATGAGATCAAGCCCCAAGAGCACCAAGTCGGCGATATCCTCGTCAGATAGCGGCTCATCATGCAAGTGAGTATGGATGCAACGGAGCCCCATCAACCGGCCCGGTCCAGCCCGGAACCGACCGATATCTGGAAGCCATATCCGTTTATTGTCCCCCACAACCACATGGGTGATATCACCTCTACGAGTGATCAAGATGGCGGCTTGTCTTTGTATCTCAAAGGAAATAGCGGAAAGTTGACGGGTTAGTTCATGTGTGATGATTTCGTGTCCGGTTATTCTTCGACGATAAAGATTCTGGAGAAGTTTTATTTGGCCGGCCTTAAGACCGGTTGTTTTACCGTGGATTCTATCTATCTTACAACCTCTTTTGATATGTCATGCCCAGATGATATATATTGTCCTTATATTGTTAATCAAACCGGCCCGGGATATATTCTTCTTCTTCCCCAACATAATCCCTGAAACGGGTGAATTCCGGCTGAAAAGTAAGTTTAAAATAGCCCGTGGGTCCGTTACGCTGTTTTGCCAGGATGATCTCGGCCACATTGCGATTGTCTTCATTCTTATTATACACTTCATCCCGGTAGATAAACGCGATGACATCTGCATCCTGCTCAATGGCCCCGCTCTCTCTCAGGTCGGCAAGTTGCGGTCTTTTATTGGGGCGATCTTCCACCTTCCTGTTTAACTGGGATAGGGCAATAACCGGGATATTCAGATCCTTTGCGAGGGACTTTAAAGACCTGGAGATCTCTGAAATTTCAATCTGACGGGATTCTGCTGAACGTCTGCCCTGTATTAACTGCATATAATCAACAATGACAAGCGCCAGGTCTATCTTTTTGACCAACCGACGGCATCGAGCCTTCATATCCAGTACGGTCAATCCTGAGTTATCATCAATATAAATGGGAAGTTCGGAAAGATGATTCGCGGCTTCTGTGAGGCGCATCCAATCCTTGTCCCTTAAGGTGCCGGTACGAAGTTTGGATGCATCAATCTGGGCCTCAAAGCCCAGCAATCGCATTCCCAACTGCATCTTCGACATCTCTAGAGAAAAAACAGCGACCCCCCTTTTGGTTCTTACCGCCGCATTATACCCGATGTTTAAAGCCAATGCCGTTTTCCCCATGCTGGGTCGCCCGGCAATGATGATCAAATCAGAGGGTTGAAGCCCCGCCGTGTAATGGTCAAACCTCGTAAAATCAGTGGGAACACCGGTCACAAAGCCTTCATGTTCCGCAACACTTTCAAGTTTTTTGAAACTTCCCTTGATGATATTCTCCATGGAGGCAAAACCGTCACCACTCTTTTCTTCGGCAATGCTAAAGATAGCCTGCTCGGCCTGGTCCAGGAGTTCATCCGTGCTCTGCCAGTTCTGGAGACACGACTCACTGATAACCGAACATTGTGAAAGCAATTGCCTTCTGACAAAAAGGTCACGAACAATCTCGGCATGGTAAACGATACCGGCGGAAGTGGACACGGCATCCACGAGGCTGATAAGGTACTCGATTCCCCCTGCCTTCTCTAATAAGCCCTTTTGGGTGAGGTACTGCGATAGGGTAATTTGATCGATGGGTTCGTTGTTATTGTATAAACTGATCATCCCCTCGTATAAGTGCATATGCGCTTCACGGTAGAAACACCCTGGGGATAATAGATCCATGATCTGGTTCATGGCATCATTGTTAATTAAGATACCGCCCAAAATGGCTTGTTCTGCATCCATATGATGAGGCGGAACCTTAAGGGATGGCGGAACGATCTTTTCTTTTACTTGACCCATATGAAACCTAACTCCGCTTTATCCCGAAGTTAAAAGGATGAAACGCCTAAACCGAAAGGAGCATACCTATTCAGCCGGAACCACCAAGACTTTGACAGAACCGTTTACTTTTGGATAGATCTTTATGGGCACATTGAACTCGCCCAGGGTTTTAATCGGTTTATCCAACAGGATCTTCCTGCGATCAATGACAACGCCCGCTTCTTCCATCCGCGCGGCAATATCCATAGCGGTTACTGAACCGTAAAGACGGTCTTCTTCTCCGACCTTTTGAGGGATGGTGATAACCAGATCCGCCATTCGGGTCTTCACCTTTTCAGCATCTTCAAGGGCCTTGAGCCGGCGCAATTCGATCTTTTTTTTCTGCGATTCCATGAACTTAATATTTTGACGGTTGGCGAGCAGTGCAAATCCCTTAGGGATGAGATAATTTCGGGCGTAACCGATGGCAACATTTACAGTATCGCCCTCAAGACCCAATGCGTCTATACTCTGCTTTAAAATGACTTTCATAAATATGCCTCCATTTGACTAATTCGTCTCATTTTCTTGATAATGAATCTTCCTAAGATCAATCCATTGGTCAAAAAGCCCCGCCAAGGCCAAGACCAACCAAAAAACCACCTGTATGCTCAATAAGATATATATTCCAACTCGAGCCCAAGAAGGAATATGATATTTATTGAACAGGAATAAAACAATAGAAAGGCCGCCAAAAAAATATATAACACCCATCACAATAAGGGCATTGGCCGCGGCCCATTTTATACCGCTTACGGGTAAAAATAAAGCGAATCCTGAGACGATGAGCCCCCAGACCAAGAATTCCGGGGCCTGCCACCTATCCAAAGATCCAAAATTCGGATATCGAATGCCTTTTCTGGCAAAAAGCGGCCTGCTGATGATGACATTAATCCATACCACGATTCCGGTCCAGACAATAATAAATGATGGAAATATCTTTTTGAATAAATCAACGAACATTTGACTAAACTGCTGCAATTCCGTGATCTGTTCCTGTTCCATACCCGAATTTTCATAAAGATGGATGGCCTGATTCAGATCGTTTTGGAAATAATCAAGGATCAGGTCTATTGGGCCGTTCCCCGTGTAAGCGGCCATTGCGATAAGGATGACGGAAGCCGTGCAAATGGTCGTGAGAATCCCACCCAAAATCGTTATGCCGAATGAGTATTTTCTTCGAAACGCCTCTGAAATAATCAAACCCAAAAGACCAAACTCGATGCATTGGATAATGATGTGAGGATATCCTATTAAGGTGGACGTCATACTGACAATAAACAGACTGATCAAGCCGATGATCATCCCTTGTTGAAGGCCCAACTTACTGGAGTAAAACAGAAAGGGCAAGGGGATGAGTAGGCTGATAAAAGATCCGACCACCGGGATCAGGATCGAGGCCATGGAAAAAAACATGACAAATCCGCTACATATCATTAGATCGTTAATCTTCATCATTATATCGGTATGCAATATTTTATTAAATGGCCGGTTCTAAAAGTGCATACACCTTAGAAAGCGCATGATTCATTGAGGTTGACGGTAATCGTTTTTTGTCAAGACCCGAAATGTTTTTGACTCGAAAAATGAGATGTCCACCTCATTCATTATTGATTGAGATGAGATGGACATCTTGATCTATTTTGAGAAGGACTTTATCGAATTGTGGACGTGGTAAAAGGTAACAATGCGATGTTTCTCGCCCTATTGATGGCCACCGTTAATATCCTCTGATGCTTGGCGCAGTTTCCGGAAATGCGCCTCGGAACGATTTTTCCCCTTTCAGTGGTATATAACCTAAGCATCCTGACGTCTTTATAATCAATTATAATGCTGCTATCTGCGCAGAACCGGCATAATTTTCTCCGATGATAAGTCATCTTGCGTTTGCCATTCATTTTATCATTCATCGCCATTTCTCACCTCGCTATCTGATCCTGTTTCATTATCAGGATTTGATGATTGCTCTTGACCGGACGAACCCCCCTGTGTATCGCTTTTCTTTAACTTGCCTTCTTGTTCTTTTAAGAGTTTTTCCGGGTCAGCCTTATCGGCCAACTTAACGGTCTGAAACTTTAGTATTCGGTCATCCAGGTTGAAGATCCGTTCCAGTAGGGCGATTAATGTTTGCTCTGCACAGAATTCAATAAATACGTAAAAACCCTTATCGAATTTTTTGATCCAATATGCCAGTGTTTGCTTTCCCCACTCCTGGGTCTTGATCACAACTCCTTTTTGCTCTTGAATAAGGTCCTTAACCTTTTGGATGACTGCTTTGTAGTCCTCATCCGCTAAATTGGGATTGATAATATAGATCAATTCATAATGTCTCATACTACTTTCTCCTTTCGGGCTTAATCGTTAAATCCATTTGGTCCCGCACATGGCTGGTGGATCTGGGTTGCGGCCTTATTCAGCTCCGAATCCCCATCATCGGATATTGATGGACCTGATTTGGTCTGAATCCCAACCGAAAAGCTTATACGGAACAAGGAGTAACATAATAAAAACGAATTAGCTACCACCGTCACATTCGGTTGTCAAGAATTTTCAGATATGATAATGGTAAATCTCAAGCATTTAAAGTGCCAAGCGATATCCTAACGCCTTGAAATAATTTTCAAATCCAGGGCACATGGGCATATCGTCTGGAATGCCGTCATACTGGGCCGAATGACCCATTGAAGATCATCATTTACCAAACGAACCAATCATATCAACAGGCATATATTATGTGGGAAAAAGAATTATCCACCGCCAGAGAAGCCGCTGAAAATTCAGGTGATATTTTAAACAGGTTATTTGGGAAAAACCTTCAGATCAAGAAAAAAGGGGTCGTCGACCTGGTCACGGAGGCTGATCTTCAATCGGAATCGACCATTGTCCGTATCATTCAGGATAGATTCCCTCAGGATACTATATTGACTGAAGAATCCGGTATTCACCAACGTCCTTCCAAACGAGTTTGGATAATAGACCCTTTGGATGGCACGACCAATTTTGCCCATGCATTTCCTTTTTTCGCTGTCTCCATAGCCCTCGAAGTTGAAAATGAGATCATCCTGGGCCTGGTTTATAATCCTTACACCAATGAGCGGTTCGAGGCCGTTAAGGGCAAGGGGGCATTCTTGAACCGGGGCACTATAAATGTATCCTCTACCCGACATTTGGAAGATTCCCTTTTAGCGACCGGCTTCCCTTATCACCTGCGTGAGGATCCCCATCATATTCTGGATCTTTTTGCAAAAATTATCGTTTGCGTACAGGGCGTGCGCAGACCGGGTTCTGCGGCAATCGATTTGTGCTATGTGGCCGCGGGACGACTGGACGGTTTTTGGGAGGAAGGACTTAACCCATGGGATACAGCCGCAGGTAGCTTGATTGTCTCGGAAGCGGGTGGCGTGGTAACGGACTTTCAAAGGGCTCCTTACCATCCTTATCAGGGCAACATATTAGCGGCTAATCCTTTTATTCATATAGATTTAGCAAAGATATTGAATTCGATATAGGAAAGGCCACTGGTGGGGAGCTATGCATGAAATGCCGCCATGGCCTCTTTTTCTATAGCCTCGACCATTCGTGAATATCTTGGGGAGAAATGAAATAGGGTCAACTCCTTAACGGCGGCCTCTCTTGCCAATTCACCCGCCTCTTTTGCGGTTAAGTGAAATTTTTTTTGGGCGATCGCTTTATCTCGATCCAAAAATGCGGCCTCTATAAAAAGATGGTCCGCATCTTGGGCAAGTTGAGTAATCTTCTTTTTGTTTTCCGGGCTACCCGATACATCCGTGATATAGGTGATTTTCTGGCCCGGTGCGATACGCGCAATCTTATCTGTTAATTCGCCCAGGATGAACTTTTTTTCTCTAATGGTCATTCCACGCTCCTCCCAGGTTACTATAAAATCCCCTTGTAAAGGCCTTTTTTCATAAATCGCCTTCTTGAACCGATTAAGCCAAGGTCCCACATCAAGCCCAAGTTCCCGAAGACCTTCTTTAATAATATGAACATAATAGTTTTCGACTAATGAAAACGCCAGACATGGAACACGATGATCAAGCAACATGGCTTCCACGTGGAAAGCCGGTTCATGAAACAGAACCCTGAAAAAGGGCTCTATTCTGTCCTTGTCCGATGGCATGAACTGTTTTTGGCAGCAATATTCCCTCGTAATTATCCGGTCGGGATGCACCTCGGTCACCTTTAGCCGAAAGTCATCCTGATATTCATCGACCAAATTCCATGTGTAGCCGGCCAATTTTCCCTCTACTCGATCAAAAAAGCAAGGGGGCCCGAACAAATGGAGATTTTTATCACGGCCCAGGAATATCCTTAAAAGGCTATCAAAGCCGATAAAATGATCCATATGGGTGTGGGTGACGAAGACATGGGTTAATTTCAGCAAATCCTTTGAAGAGAGAGGCCTTATCTCACCGAGATCAAACATGAGGGCTCGTTTTTCAAAAAGAAACGGGATAAATAATCCTGGATCTGATAAGGGATCATTGATCAACCTGGGGTGAAAGGAAGGTCTCATATGGTTAGATAGGGCGTGACGATCATTCTTGGTTTTTGTTTTTTTCCGGACAATTTTCTTGACGATGATCATTTTTATCACTTACCCTAATTGTAAGCAACTGAGAAATGAAGAACCAACCATGAACCCAATCATAAAAGATACCCAGACCAGCATGGATTTAGAATCTATTCGTAAAGAGATGCCTGAAGATCCAGGGGTGTATCTATTTAAGGACAATAACGGTCGGGTTATCTATGTGGGAAAGGCCAAAAATATCAAAAAAAGGGTTTTAAGCTATTTTAAACCCTTCTCAGAACTGTCCCCTAAAACCGCTCATATGATGAAAAAGGCCAAGGATCTTGGCTACATAATCACTAAAACCGAGAACGAGGCGTTCATTCTGGAGAGCACCCTTATCAAGAAGCACATGCCCCGATACAATATTATCTTGCGGGATGATAAACAATACCCCTGTTTGAGATTTAGCATTAAAGAACCCTATCCTCGCCTGAGCATTGTACGAAGAATGAAAAAGGACGGGGCCCTCTATTTTGGCCCCTTTTCTTCCGCCCTTTCCGTGCGTAGCACACTTAAATTTATTGATAAAATATTTCAACTTAGAAAATGCAAAAGTGCTGGGGTGCCAAAAAGAACACGCCCCTGCCTGAACGGGCAACTCGGAAGATGTTTGGGACCATGCACCCATGATATCCCAATGAACGAATACGGGTTGATCGTTCAACACGTGAAGCTCTTTTTGGAAGGTAGGAACCCGACGTTAATCGGACAATTAAAGAAAGATATGGAAACGGCTTCCATCCGACTCCAGTTTGAAGAAGCAGCCCGAATCCGTGACATGATCAAGGCCATCGAAAATACCATTGAACGCCAGCGCGTCGTATCCTCCAGGCTGGAAGACCAAGATGTTATTGGTCTTGTGCATCAGGACGGAATCTTTCAACTAATGATCTTATTTATCCGCGGCGGCTATTTACAGGGTAAACGAGATTATTTATTCCGGGAAAAGGATAACGAACCCTTTGACGTCATGGAGGCCTTTTTAAAACAATATTATTCCCATGAATCATTTATTCCCAAAGAGATCCTTATCTCTGAACCCATTCGAGATACGGATTCCATTAAAGATTGGCTTTCCGATCTGGCCGGAAAGCGCGTTGCCATTTATCTCCCACAACGGGGGGAAAAGCTTCGCATCCTTCAACTGGCCATCTCCAATGCCCAAGATTGCCTTGCCAGGAATATCCAGGCACAGAAACATGATCTCATGGAACAGACCAAGTCAACGTTGAATCTAAAGAAGATACCCAGAATCATCGAGGGGCTCGATATATCCAATCTACAAGGTGATCTGCCGGTGGGAGCGGTGGTTTCCTTTGTGGAAGGCCTGCCGTATAAATCGGGGTATCGCGGTTATAAAATAAAAAAGATTGACTATATTGATGATTATGGCATGATGTCGGAGTTGGTCGCCAGGCGCCTTTCACGGGGCCAGCCACCTGATCTTATTTTGGTGGATGGGGGGAAAGGACACCTTCTGGCCGCCCAGCGGGCTATGAAAGACTTCAAGGGTCCTGATAAGCCTGACTTGGTGGCCATCGCCAAGGCCCGTAAGGAAAAATCCGAAACAATGGACAAGATATTTCTCCCTGGCCGAAAGAATCCATTACCACTGAAACAAGACCATCCTGTCTTGCTTTTATTAATGCGCATACGAGATGAGGCCCATCGTCGTGCTATCGGCCACCATCGCAGACTCAGGGCCAAAAAAATAGGGATTTCGCGATTGGATCATATCCCCGGTATTGGCGGAAAAAGAAAAAAGATCTTATTGAAAAGATTTGGAAGCATGGAAGGTGTACTGAACGCGTCAATTGAGGAACTGACATCCATACCGGGCATCCATCCATCCCTTGCCCAGCGCATTTCAGAATTTAAAGAAGAGCGATAAAAATGGCAAAATCTCAATATAAAGGTTGACATCTTGATTTATTTTATGTTAAATCATATCTGTTGAAGTAACATTTTTATATGCCGAATGAATTCTGAACGGGGCGCGGTAATATTTCTTCATACTTTAATCAATAGTGAGAGTTCATTTTGAAGTTTAAAAAGATCACCATAATGTATCTCCCTGATGGCGTTAGGAATGTTAAACAAATCAAGATCCCCAAATTCCTTATCCATCTTTTCACCCTCGCATCATTAACCGTCATTGGACTCCTCACTTGGGCCTTTATGGACTACCATCGGTTAAGGACGGAACTTCCGGATCGTCATTATCTACTCAAGGAAAACCAACAACAAAAACTTCAACTCGCCGCCTTGTCCCAAAAGATCGATGAGATCAATGGGGAGATGATTGAACTGAAAGAGTTCGATCACAAACTAAAGGTCATGGTCGATCTTGAAACCGGGGAGAGCGACACCCAGTTCATTGGTGTCGGCGGTTCAGACCCCACACTCCTGGACCCTGAATACACTATCGAAAAGGCCCACCAAAAACTCGTCCGCCTCATGCACCAATCCTTGGATAACCTCAATACTGAAATAGCCTTGCAAATGGAGGAAAAAAAGGACCTCTACAAGTTCCTTGAAAGCCAGAAATCCATGTTTGCCTGCACGCCATCCATCTGGCCCCTCAAAGGTTGGGTAACTTCCAATTTTGGATATCGTATTTCCCCCTTTACCAATAAAAAAGAATTCCACAGCGGCCTTGATATCTCCGCAAGAAAAGGATCGCCCATCATCGCCCCGGCCGATGGTGTGATTTCCTACGTGGGAGAAAACCGTAACTCCGGCCGGTTTATTACCATCAACCATGGTTACGGCATCAAAACCAGTTACCTTCATCTGGATAAATCCTTGGTCAAAAAGGATCAGGCCGTCAAACGTGGCGATGTCATCGCCCAAGTCGGAAATACCGGCCGTACCACCGGGCCACATTTACATTACGAAGTCCAGTTGAAAGGGGTCCCGGCAGATCCTCGCCGATTTATCCTCGATTAATCCCCTATCAGGAAATAAGCCGATTCACTTCTTTTGATTTTTTGTATATAATCCGTCAAAGTATATCATAATCTTTTGATGAGGCCTTGCGGCATGTCTTCACATGCGCTTATTGTTAATGCAAAAATAGTGAGAATACTTTCATGTTAGGTAATTTTATCAAAGGCATTTTTGGCAGTAAAAACGAGAGGGAATTGAAAAGCATGGCTCCTTTGGTGGAGATAATAAACCACTTGGAACCTGACTTTAAGGCCCTTTCAAATGATCAATTAAAAGCAAAAACCATGGAATTCAAGGCTCGTCTATCAAAGGGAGAGGTGCTTGATGACATCCTTCCGGAGGCCTTTGCAGCCGTCCGTGAGGCATCGGTTCGAACCCTGGGGATGCGCCATTTTGATGTTCAATTGGTCGGTGGGATCGTGCTTCATGAAGGTAAGATTGCTGAGATGAAAACCGGTGAAGGCAAGACCCTTGCCGCCACCTTACCGCTCTATCTAAATGCCCTGACCGAGAGAGGCGTCCACCTCGTCACGGTCAATGATTATCTGGCAAAAAGGGATGCGGACTGGATGGGTACGATCTATAACTTTTTAGGACTTTCGGTGGGTGTGATTGTGCATGGCATGAATGATGCTGAGCGGAAAAAAGCCTATGCCTGTGATATCACCTATGGGACCAATAATGAATTCGGATTTGACTATCTTCGAGACAATATGAAATTCTCGCTGGATGATTTTGTCCAACGGGATTTCTACTTTGCCATCGTAGATGAAGTCGATAGCATCCTTATCGACGAATCCAGAACCCCTTTGATTATCAGCGGGCCGGTGGAACATAGTGAAAACAAGATTTATTTGGACGCCAAGCCCCTTGTCATCAACCTCAAAAAAAAACAAAACACCATCGTGCGTTCTCTTCTGGATGATATTAAGCGACGACTCGATACTGAAGACGATGGGGACCGGACCGTTGAACTGCTCCTTCAAGTCAAGAGGGGAGACCCGAAGAATCCCATTTTTTTGGATATCTTGGCCCATAACCAACATCTAAAAAAGGAGATAGACCGAACCGAAAGCCTTTTACGAAGTCAAAAACTACTGCCGGAACTGGATCAAGATCTATATTGCACCATCGATGAACGCAGTCATTCAGTCGAGCTGACGGAAAAAGGCATCGGACTCCTTTCAGGAGGAGGTTTGGGAGATTATATCCTTCCGGATCTGGACGAGAAGAGCCGACTGATCAACGAAGATGAGAGCCTGGGTGATCCAGAAAAAGCGACGCGTATCAAAGAATTAGAAGAGCATTATATGCATTCTTCTGAACTGCTTCATGTGACCCATCAACTCATCAAGGCCTACTGGCTCTTTGAAAAAGATGTTCAATATGTGGTGAAGGATGGCCAGGTCGTCATTGTTGACGAATTTACGGGCCGCATGATGCCCGGCCGTCGTTGGAGTGACGGTCTGCATCAGGCGGTCGAAGCAAAGGAAGGGGTCAGTGTGGCGGAGGAAAACCAAACGCTGGCGACCATCACATTCCAAAACTTCTTCCGGATGTATGAGAAACTAGCTGGAATGACCGGTACCGCCGATACCGAGGCCGCTGAATTTCATAATATCTATAAGTTGGAAGTTATTGTTGTCCCTACCAATAGGCCCATGATCCGGAAAGACTTCCCAGATGTGATCTATAAAAGTGAAAGGGAAAAATTTAATGCCGTCGTTGAAGAGATTAAAGGATTATATGAAAACGGGCAACCTGTTTTGGTGGGCACTATTTCTATTGAGAAATCGGAAAGCCTAAGCAAAATGCTGAAAAAGACGGGAATCCCCCATTCCGTGTTAAACGCCAAACATCATCAAAAAGAGGCTGAGATTATCGCTCAGGCCGGCCAGAAGAGGACCGTCACCATCTCAACCAATATGGCCGGTCGAGGGACCGATATTGTCTTGGGTGAAGGGGTGGTGGATCTGGGAGGTCTTCATATCCTGGGAACGGAAAGGCATGAAAGCAGACGCATTGACAATCAATTGCGGGGCCGTTCCGGTCGTCAAGGCGATCCGGGTTCTTCACGCTTCTACCTTTCCCTGGAGGATGATCTTCTCAGGATATTCGGGTCTGAAAGAATCTCATCCATCATGGATCGTCTAGGCATGCAAGAAGGAGAGCCTATCGAACACAATTTGATTTCGAAAGCCATTGAAAATGCCCAGAAAAAGGTTGAAGGTCATAATTTCGATATTCGAAAACATCTTCTTGAATATGATGATGTAATGAATAAACATAGAGAAATCATCTACTCGCTCAGAAAGGATATTCTCACGGGCGATGGAACCAAAAATATTATCAACGGCATGGTGGAGGATAAACTCGATGCCGCCATTGTAACCTACACCGATTCAAAGGCGCCTCCTGAAGAATGGGATATCACCGGCCTGAGAGACCACCTCAGCCGTTTATTCGGTTTCCTGCCCAAGATCAGTCCGGAAGATCTGGGAGAAGAGACCTTTGATCGCTTAACCCCGGAGGCCTTGACTGATATACTGATGAAGCAGGTCCAAGAGGTCTTCAAAAAAAGGGAGTCTGATTTCGGGAAAAAGGATCTGGAATCCATTGAACGGATCATTATACTTCAGATCATCGATCATCAATGGGTTGCCCACCTTCAAAACATGGATCATATGAAGGAGGGAATCGGGCTTAGGGGATATGGTCAGCTAGACCCTTTAAGGGAATACCAAAAAGAAGGATTCGCACTTTTTGAAGGACTTATGGACCGTATCCGAGAAGAAACCCTGATGACCCTTTCCCGCATATCGCTCCTAAAACAGAAACCGGAAGAAATCCCAAAAGAAAAAAAAAGACCCATGCATCTTAGTCATGGCGATATGGGAGACAAACCGGCGACGGTTCGGCGTGATACGAGGAAAGTCGGCAGAAATGACCCTTGCCCTTGCGGCAGTGGCAAAAAATACAAAAAATGTTGCGGAAGGAATCAATAAAAAGGTTTACGAAAAGAATAAAAACAAAGATTGAGTTAAAACACAATGAAAACAGATACATTCACCATTCCAGGCTTTAAGGCGTCGGCCGTGGCGGCCGGGTTGAAGAAAAATAATACCGTTGATCTGGCCCTGATCTTTTCCGATAAGGAGGCCGTGGCGGCCGGTGTCTTCACAACCAATAAGGTCAAGGCAGCCCCTGTTCTTTTATGTATGGATCATATTCATATTGGCAAAGCGCGAGCCATCGTCGCCAACGCCGGAAATGCCAATGCATGCACGGGAAAGATGGGCATGGAAAATGCCAGGCAAACCGCTGACCTGGTGGCCAAAGAACTGGGTATTCAATCCAATGAAATACTGGTGGCTTCAACAGGCGTTATCGGGGCACAGCTCAAAATAGAGCTGATCCAAAAGGCAATTCCCGATCTGGTCCGAAATCTATCTCCAGAAGGATTCACCGAGGCCGTGAAGGCCATAATGACAACCGACTCCTTTCCAAAAATGAGCCGGTTTGATGGAATGATCGACGGCAAACCCTATCATATTTTAGGTATCGCAAAGGGCGCGGGCATGATCATGCCCCAAATGGCCACCATGCTCTGTTTTATCCTGACGGATATCCGTATAAACGTCCATGATTTAAAAAAAGCCCTTTCAACCGCGGTTGAAGCCAGCTTTAATCGCATCACGGTAGATGGGGACACCAGCACCAATGATACGGTCCTAATCCTGGCAAACGGTATGGCTGCAAATCGAACAATGAATGCCCAAGATCTGGAGATGTTTCAAAAAGGCCTGAATCAGGTCGGGATTGAACTTGCCGCCATGATTGTGAGGGATGGTGAAGGAGCCACCAAAGTGGTACATATCCGGTTGAAAGGTGCGGCGTCAGAGGAAGAGGCCAATATTGCGACAAGGACCGTGGCCAACTCCAGTCTTGTCAAGACGGCATTTTACGGTCAAGACCCTAATTGGGGAAGAATCCTGGCTGCCTTGGGAAGATCCAACATCAGCATGAAAGAAGAAGGCATATCCATCTGGATCGATGATATCCAAATAGTGGAAAAAGGTATGGGGCTTGGGCCTAAACAGGAAAAAAAGGCGGCTGAAAATATGCACAACAAGGAATTCCATCTCACGATCGACCTGAATCAAGGTAACCATGAATATACCATGATCACCTGTGACCTCACACATGAGTACGTATCCATTAATGCCGACTACCGCACCTAATCGTCGGCCTTTTTCCCTTGACTACGGAAGCATCTTTATTCTACAGTCATTTTATAGCTAGAATGTGATTAATGTTCGTTTTGATCCACCGCTGCCCATAGCGGTCGGGGATTGAATCCAACAAAGAGACCTTAATAGGTAGTGCTAAAATGAACAAATGATTTTGACGTACGATAAGTGATCCAAAACGATTGTTCAATGTCATGTCAAAAATAATCCAATCAAGGCAAAAAAGATAAGCAAGGAGGTTGTGGAAATGAAAAAAATTGGAATTATCGGGGCCGGAAACATGGGGGCCGGCATAGCACAAAAAACCGCCCAGGAGGGCCTTTCCGTCGTGATGGTGGACATCAAGCCCGAGTTTGTGGAAAAAGGAATGAACACCATTAAATCGACATTAAAAGAGGCCGTTGAACGAAAGATCATCAAAAAGGAACAGGCCGATGAGATTGTTGGTCGTATCCACGGGACAACCGACAAGAATGAAGTCAAGGACTGCGATCTGGTGATCGAGGCCATTTTTGAAGACTTGAAGGTCAAACAGGACCTGTTCGCCGAGCTGGATAAAATCTGCGACCCAAAGACGATTTTTGCCACCAATACATCTTCCTTGTCTGTGGACGAAATCTCACAGAGCACAAAGCGTCGAGATCGGGTTATCGGTCTCCATTTCTTTTATCATCCAGCCAAAAATAGGCTCCTGGAGATCATTCCAGGTCCTGAAACATCTGCGGATACCGTGGCCGCGTCTAAGGAGTACTCTCAATTAACCGGAAAAACCGATATCATCGTAAAGGATGCCGGTGGATTTGCCGTAAATCGTTTTTTTGTGCCATGGCTCAATGAAGCCACACGGTTACTGGAAGAAGGGGTCGCCAATATTGCAACCATTGAAAAAGCCGCCAAAAATGCATTCGGTATCGGCATGGGGCCATTTGAGCTCATGAATGTTACCGGCATCCCCATCGCCTGTCATGCCACCAGCGGACTGGCCCAGGCATTCGGCCCCTTTTATGCCACCTCGGAAATCCTTAAGGCGCAAAACCAAAAAAAAGAACTCTGGCCTTTGGATGGAGAAGTGGATGAAAGCAAATTCGAGCAGGTCGCGGACAGATTATTAGGCGTCATTTTTTACGTGGCCACGGCCCTTTATGAAGAAGGCGTGGCGGATATGACGGATACGGACCTGGGGGCCAAGGTGGGTCTTCGCTGGACAATCGGCCCGTTTGAATTGCTAAACAAAATTGGCGTGGAAAAGGCATACAACCAGGTCAAGAACCTATTAAAGGCATGGCCGGATTATAAGATACCAGGGGTCCTGGAAGCCCAATACAAGGCCGGCAAACCCTTTGACCTTCGATACGTGAAATACACCAAAGACGGCGACATCGGCCGGGTGATGATCTCCCGTCCCGATGCCATGAACGCCCTCAATGAGACCATCGTCAAACAGATTGATGAGGCATTTACCAAGGCTGAGGCCGACCCCGACACCAAGGCTATCATCATTGAAGCGGCCGGAAAGGCCTTTGTAGCCGGTGCCGATATCAAATTTTTTGTTGACTGCATCAAAGAAAACCGGCTGGATCGGAACTATCACTTCACTTCTTATGGGCAGGATGTCCTCAACCGCATTGATGACAGCGGGAAACTGGTCATAGCCAAGATGGATGGTCTGGCCTTGGGTGGCGGATTTGAGCTAGCCTTATCCACGGATGTGATTGTCGCCACGCCCAAGGCTGTTATGGGATTTCCCGAAACCGGTATCGGCATATATCCGGGTCTGGGCGGTACACAAAGGACCAGCCGTTTTATTGGAAAAGAATTGGCCAAATACCTTATTTTTACAGGTCGAGTTATTTCAGCGAACGACGCCAACTCTATCGGGCTTGTGGACCATGTCTTTGCGCCGGATGAGATCGAATCAAAGATCAAATCGCTTGTTGCCGAAGGAAAACTAAAACCTAACAAGGGCAAAGACGCCGCAGCACTGCCCGAAGACTGGCGAAAGCTCAAAGAATTCTTTGCTGATAAAAACATAGCTTCTTGGCTGAGCGGTAAGTATCTTGATAATAGCGATCCTCTGGCGGCAAAGACTGCGAAGATCATTGCCAGCAAGGCGCCATTGGCCCTGAAATTCGCCAATGACATCATCGATAAGGGCTTCGAAAAGCCGCTTAAAGAAGGCCTCAAAGAGGAACTGGCCCATTTGAATGAGATATTTTCCACAAAGGACGCCCTGACCGGTTTGACCAGCGTAGGGAAAGCGGCCCCAAAATATGAAGGGAAATAATTTTTGCTAAAATAATTAGAATGGGGTTTTATTTTAAAACCGTGGAACCGCTCATATCATCTGGTTCCACGGTTTTTTCATGCTTGTCACAGCTATACTTATTTGTTAATCTCCTTTTTCCAAAAAGCTACGGATGTCTGAAAACAAAGCCAATTTCAAAAAGGACTAAATCAATGGGTAATGGGAATAATATTGTCGTTGTCAGTGGCGTCAGAACGCCGTTCAGCAAATTCGGCGGGACATTGCGCGAGATTCACAGCACAGATCTGGGTGTGGTGGTTATTCAAGAAAGCCTCAAGCGAGCAGGCCTAAAAGGTGAGGATATCGATGAACTCTATTACGGGATGTGCGTCCAAGCAGAGGCGGCCTTATTTGACAATGTAAATGGACGACAGGCCCTTTTAAGGGCCGGAATCCCGGATTCAGTGGTTTCCTTAACCATAGACAGGGCATGCTGCTCTTCCCTGACGGCCGTTCAGCTCGGCCGAAGGGCTATATTATTGGATGAGGCGGATATATGTATGGCCGTTGGCGCCGAGAATATGAGCAACACCCCTCTGCTTATTAACAAACACCGTTGGGGTGCCGGGATGGCCCCGCTGTTGGTTCAAGACTATCTAAACCCGATTACCTACCGGGAATATGCCCCCCTTGGCAAAGATGCCGGTGAAATAGCCGTTGAACACGGCATATCCCGCGAAGAACAGGACCAATGGGCCTTAGGTTCCCAAAAAAAATGGCTGGCGGCCGATCAAGCCGGCCGTTTTGAGGATGAGCTGGTCCCTGTGCAAGTCCCTCAAAGAAAGGGCAGTCCCATTATTTTTAGCAAAGACGAATTCCCCAAACCCCATACCACCCTAGAGGGTCTTGCAAAATTGCAAAACATCTATGGTAGCCCCACCGTCACCGCCGGGAATGCCCCCGGGTTGGATGCCGGTGCTGCCGCCGTTATCCTCATGAGGCGGTCCAAGGCCGAAGAAATGGGCATTAAACCTCTGGCCACCATCGTGAGTGTGGCCAGTGCCGCGAGCGCCCCCCGCACCATGGCGGAATTACCGGGGTATACCATCCAGAAGGCCCTCAAAAAGGCTAATCTGACCATCGATGACATGAAAGTGATTGAGATTAATGAGGCATTTGCCGCCGTCACCCTGGTATCCACAAAAATTTTAGCCAATCATGATGAAACCAAATGGCGACAAATTTTAGAAAAAACCAATCCAAACGGTGGGGCCATTGCGATTGGCCATCCCGTGGGAGCTAGTGGTGCCCGTATCCTCATGACCGCCATGTATGAACTCCGAAGGCGCGGCGGCGGTTATGCCGTGTGCGCCATCTGTGGTGGCCTGGCACAGGGAGATTGTGCGATTATCCGGGTAGATGAATAAAAGGTGCATGGCTTATGGCGTAAGGCTCTCAAGGTCTATGCAAGAAGGCTTTTATTTTCTCACCATGCGCCATGAGCCGTGAACCTTATTTTTGAGACTGACCGAAATATCCATGAAAGACCATCCCTCTCAGGTCTTTACATCCCTCCTTTCGTTGTTATCTTTTCTTTAACACGCAGCATCCAAATTTAGAAATATGCACTAGATTTTAAGGGTATAGGATGAGTGTTTTTTATAACCCTTTAAAAATTAAGGAGAAAAAAGATCATGTCCAAGGATAATGATTTCAACATAAAAGATTTCCCAAATGAGATATCCATACTTCCTTTACGGAACACGGTGGTGTATCCCTTATCTATCGTTCCCCTCTTGGTGGGTATTAAACGATCCGTCAAGCTGGTCACGGATGCCTTGGAAGGGGATCATATCATCGGGCTTGTCACCGTGAAGGACGGCAGTGTGGAAGAACCGCAACCAAATCAAATCTATGAAGTGGGGACCCTGGTAAAGGTAGATCGGGTTAGGCGAGATACTGATAATAATCTTCATATTATGGTTCAAGGATTGGAACGATTCAGGATAGACCACTGGGTACAAAACGAGCCCTATTTAAGAGCGAAGATTGAATATCTGCCAGATTTGATGGAAAAAGACCTGGAACTGGACGCGTTACATCGAAGCCTACTGGAATTAACCCAAGAGGTAGTGGAATTATCACCCCAGTTGCCAAAAGAAATCGGTGGATTCTTGAGCCAGATACAGGATCCGCGTCAATTGGTCTATCTAGTGGCCACCTATTCAAACCTGGAAGTATCCAAAGCCCAGGAGATCCTGGAAATGAACGATCTAAAGGACAAATTACGGGCCTTGGTTTCACACTTGACCCATGAAAAAGAGGTCCTTGACCTGGGCAAAAAAATCCAGACAGAGGCACGTGAAGAAATGGATAAAGCCCAGCGAGATTATTACCTACGTCAGCAACTTCGGGCTATTCAAAAAGAATTGGGAGAAAAGGAAGAGGGAGAATCGGTATCTGATGAATACACCGAAAAACTCGAAAAGGCTAAACTTCCTGAAGAGGCTGAAAAAGAGGCGAAACGGGAACTCAAACGCCTGGGAGAGATGTCTCCCCATTCCCCTGAGTATTCCGTGATCCGGACCTATTTGGATTGGTTGTTGGAACTTCCCTGGGATGAATCCAGTGAAGACCAAAATGATATTCAATATGCCCGACAGGTCTTGGATGAGGATCATTACGATCTTCAAGAAGTCAAGGAACGAATCATTGAATACCTTTCCGTTCGCAAACTCATCAAGGAACGAGGGGTTGAACCCGCAACGGAGGAAGAAAAGGCCATAAACGGCGCGGGTGTGATTCTCTGTTTTGCCGGTCCTCCGGGAGTGGGTAAGACCAGCCTGGGGCATAGTATTGCTCGGGCTTTGGGTCGAAAATTTACTCGCATGAGCCTTGGAGGGATGCGCGATGAGGCCGAGATTCGTGGTCATCGACGCACTTACATAGGCGCCATGCCTGGTCGTATCATCCAGGCCATTAAACGCGCGGGCACCCGAAATCCCGTTTTTATGCTGGATGAGGTGGACAAGGTGGGGAGCGACTGGCGAGGTGACCCGAGCAGCGCCCTATTGGAGGTATTGGATCCGGCTCAAAACCACGCCTTTCGGGACCACTACCTGGATTTGGATTTTGACCTGAGTGAGGTTATTTTTATTACCACGGCCAACAACCTGGAGACAATACCGGCACCTCTACGGGATCGAATGGAGATTATCCAACTGGATGGTTATACGGAGTTTGAAAAGGTCCGTATTGCCCAGCAATACCTGGTCCCCCGGCAGATCAAGGCCAATGGCCTTCTTGAAAGTGAGATCGCGTTCACCGAAGAAGCGCTTAAAAAACTCATTCAGGATTATACCAAAGAAGCGGGAGTGCGGGATCTGGAACGTCAGATTGGGGCAGTATGCCGGAAGAGCGCGGTGAAGATCGTGGGCAGTGAACCCACGGCCATCGAGATCACACCCCAGCGAGTGAGGGATTTTTTGAAAAAAGAGCGATTCGAATCCGACATCTCGGAGGCCTTTGAGATCCCCGGGATTTCGACCGGCTTGGCCGTGACAGCCTTTGGTGGAGATATCCTTTTTATTGAGGCCACCGGTATGAAAGGTAAAGGCCAACTCACCCTGACAGGACAACTGGGTGATGTGATGCGTGAAAGCGCCCAGATTGCGCATAGCTTTGTACGCAGCAAGGCCTCACAATTATGTATTGACGCCGCGCTTTTTGAAACAACGGACATCCACATCCATGTGCCTGCCGGCGCCATTCCCAAAGATGGACCTTCCGCTGGTGTAGCCATGATCATGGCCATTGCCAGTCTTTTCAGCGGTCGCCCGGTCCACAGTGATGTGGGCATGACCGGTGAGGTTACTCTAAGAGGCAGGGTCCTTCCGGTAGGAGGTATCAAGACCAAGGTCTTGGCGGCCCATCGGGCGGGATTAAAAAAGGTTATTCTTCCCAAGCGCAATGAGCGCGATCTGGAAGATATACCTGAAGAGGTCAGGAATGATCTGGAATTCATCCTGGTGGAACGGATTGACGAGGCATTGGAAGTGGGCTTACTCCACTGCGTCGAGCATGTTGACATGGATATAGCCGCCAATAGCTGAAATATTCCCTGATAAAAAGGGGCGTTTGAGGAAACAATCCTTAACCGCCCTTTTCTTCTCCCCTTTCCCTACCTCTTATAGATTAAATGAAATAAAAGACACTATGTTTCGACATCTATGTTCGATTTTGTTAGAATGTTTTGAAAGATAACGTCATGCTTGTCCAAGACCGGTTTTCGGGGGTACGGGGATCTCTTTTCAAGTCCGCCACCATTTGTCAGGAGGTCATGGGACGGCCATTCGACAAGCTCATGGCCCTGAGCCAAGTCGAAGGGCACCGAAATATTGCATACATCACAGCAGCCCCAAAAAGCATGGTTGCCTAAGCGCCGTTTGCTCTTTGTGCCTGCCATCAATTCCATTCGTCGCAGCGATGGGGGCGGGTAAAAGGCAACGTTGGCTTTTGGGTGGCGGACTTGAAAAGAGATCCCCGTACCCCCTTCCTAAATCGATAAAAAGGGAAACCTGAAATGAAACCTGTTATGGACGTTATCGAAAAACAATAACCGAAATAAGCAAAAAGCTCGAATGAAATTGATTTTGGACACCAATGAGATAACGTATTAAGCAATGATCACCGAATATGAATAATACCCATATTAAAACGGCCGATCCACAAGATACATCTTTATTGACCCGCCTGATTCGCGAATCTTTCCGCGATGTAGCGGAACGATTCAATCTGTCCGCTGAAAATTGTCCCAAACATCCTTCCAATTGTGTGGATGACTGGATCAAAAATGATTTTGACAGTGGTGTAATCTATTATATCCTTGAACATCAAGGTATCCCTGTTGCATGCGTGGGCCTTGAAAAAGCTGATCCTGATCAATATTATCTTGAGCGGCTTGCGGTTTTGCCGGGTTTGAGAAAAAGGGGGTTTGGCCGAACCATTGTTGAACATGTATTCAACCAAGCAAGAAATATAGGTGTAAAGAAAATCAGCATCGGTATTATTGAAAAACAGAGAGAATTAAAAAATTGGTATCAAAAAATGGGATTTATTGAGAAGGCGACCCAAGAGTTTGCCCATTTACCTTTTCTCGTAACCTTCATGTCTTATACACTTTGAAATAAAAAGGAGGGGTCTATCCAAATGACGAATGAAACAGCAATACTCATCGAAGGATTGGGATTCCCTGAAGGCCCTCGTTGGCATGGTAACAGATTGTGGTTTTCGGATTTTGAGGCAAAAAAGGTCATGACCATCGACCTTGACGGCAATCTCGAAACGGTTGTTGAAGTAGAAAATCAACCCTCGGGATTGGGCTGGCTACCGGATCAAAGCTTGTTGATCGTCTCCATGATCGATCGCCGCCTGCTCAGGTTCAATGATAACGGATTAACCGAGTTTGCCGACTTGAGCCGGCTGGCAACATCTTATTGTAATGATATGGTGGTGGATCAACACGGCCGGGCCTTCGTGGGGAATATGGGGTTTGTCATATTTGAAGAACCTTTTCAAATGGGAAATATCGTTTTAGCGGCACCGACCGGCGAGGCGAGGATCGTTGCCGAAGAGATGGCGTTTCCCAACGGGAGCGTGGTCACGCCTGACGGAAAAACCTTGATCATGGCTGAAACCTTCGCGGCGCGACTGACGGCCTTCAATATTGAACAGGATGGCTCTCTTACGAATCGTCGTGTCTGGGCACAATTCGATGACCTTGGAATCGTAACGGACCGTCCTACACGAATGAAGCGCGTCATCCCGGATGGTATTTGTCTGGATGCCGAGGGGTGTATATGGGTTGCGTCACCAAACGCCGCCTCGGAGGTATTGCGGGTGCGTGAGGGTGGAGAGATCACCCATCGTATTAAACCCCAAAAAAGGCCTTATGCCTGTATGCTGGGCGGTACTGATGGAAAGACCTTATTTATCATGACATCCCTCATTGGTGGAGAGGATCGTGTGGGTCAGATTGAGATGCTTGAGGTTGATGTGCCGAGGGCGGGGCTCCCTTAAAAAGGCTGAAGGCCCAGGGTACAAGGCGTATAGCGTAAGGTATAAGGCACTGCCTTGAATCTCATATTCTTTTAGATCCTTTTCCCGGAAAACATAAACCGTAAACCTTCTTCCATGCCTAACCTCTAGACCAGAGAGCGATATTATCCATTGCATTCAACCAGGCGTGTACAAAACCGGTTTTCAGGGGTACGGGGATCTCTTTTCCCAAATCGATAAAAAGGGAAATCTGAAATGAAACCTGTTATGGGCGTTATTGAAAAACAAAAACCTAAATATGCAAAAAGCTCAAATTGAATTGATTTTGGACACCAATGTCATTCAACCTTTTTGGGAGCGGATATAGATTGGAACTTCTTGCGCCTGCGGGAAACTTGGAGAAATTAAAATGGGCCGTTATGTATGGTGCCGATGCCGTGTATTTCGGCACTGAATTTGGCTCCTTGAGGAACTTTGCCGGAAATTTCAGTTTTGATGACGCTGCGGAGGGACTTCAATATCTTCACCAACGGGATAAAAAGGGGTATGTTACCCTAAACATCTACCCGTTTTCCCATGAATATTCAAAGCTCATTCACACCGCACAGACACTCGATGAGATGGGCGTCGATGCCTTTATCGTCTCAGACCTGGGTGTTTTTACGGAGATTAAAAAATGTAACCTCCGTGCAGCCCTACATATTAGTACACAGGCCAATACCATAAACTATCAGGCGGCACTGGCCTATCAACAACTGGGGGCCAAGCGGGTGAATCTGGCCCGGGAACTCTCCTTTGATCAAATTAAAGATATCCTAAAGCATACCAAAGGCCGCATTGAAACGGAGGTCTTCATCCATGGGGCCGTCTGCTTCTCCTATTCGGGTCGCTGCGCCATCAGTGATTATTTGGCTGATTCAAGGGCAAATCGTGGGGAATGCAAACACCCTTGTAGATGGAAATACACACTCATGGAAGAGACTCGGCCCGGACAGTACATGCCTGTTTTTGAAGATGACCGGGGACTCTACCTATTTAACAGCAAGGAACTGGCCCTGTTTGAATATATTCCAGACCTCAAGGAACTGGGGATTGACTCAATAAAGATTGAGGGTCGAATGAAGTCCGTCCATTATATAGCCACCGTGGTCTCTTTTTATAGACAGGTATTGGATGGCAAACGTTTTACCCGGGAACAAGGCATGAAATACCTGAGCCGGGTACCGAATCGCGGTTACTCGGCAGGATTTATGAAAGGGTATATTGATAGTGATGATTATCAACGTGAGCAAAGTACGTCTCAGTTTGGATCTGTATTTGTGGGCTACGTGACCGACAAAAAGCAACACGGGAAATATGTGCTTGAAGTAAGGAACAAAATCCGTGCGGGCGAGGAACTGGAGGTTCTTAACCTGGATGGCTCCCTTTCCCTCATCAGATTGCCTGATGAATTATATACTACTGAAGGTCTCAAAGTGGATGTGGTCAACCACTCCCAATTCGTCTTACTTGATTATGGTCTGGAGCCATTTACGATCTTAAGAAGAGTGGAGCGGTGAATCCGGTTCATTCATTTGTTTAATTGGCCCTCACATTGCCCCGGACTAGGGATGCAAAAATTCCACCCAGACAAAATAGAGCGAAGATCAGAAAAGCGACCTTAATACTCTTGATCAAAAGAGGAAATTGTTCCGGTGTGATCTCAACCCTTCCAATAAAAATATTAAACAAGACCGTGGCTACGCCCATACTGACCATCATCCCAAGGTTGCGCATGGTGCCAACAGCCCCTGATGCGATTCCAAAAAAACGCTTTTCTACTGAACTCATGATGGCGTTGGCATTTGGAGAAGAGAAAAGAGCGAAACCGATACCTAGAAATATCAGGCAACCGATAATGTATTCTATGGATGTTCCCTGTTTCAGGAAAATCAAAAAAAATAAGCCGATGGTGGTCACACTCATCCCGGATGTGGCGACGATCCGAGGTTCAATTTTATCGGAAAGTCTTCCTGCGAATGGCGATAATATGGCCTGGACAATGGGTTGGGCCACAAGGACGAGTCCGGCCGTTTGCGGGCTAAATGCCTTGATATGTTGCAGGTAAAGGCTCAACAGAAAAGTCACGGCGAACGTGGCACTGTAATTAATGAGGGCCGCCAGACTGGAGAAGGCAAATACGCGATTGGTCGTAAAGAGTTTGACTTGGAAGACGGGAAAAGATCTTTTTAATTCCCACCTCACGAAAATCAAAAACCCAATAAAACCTACTAAAATGATCCACAAGCTCTTGATCGCCGGGAGCAACGTCATGCCATAAATAACCCCGACAATAGCAACGGCATAGATAAAAGAACCGATTAGATCAAACGTTTCACCGCGGGCATCGGCCCACTCACCTTTTAGTCGGCAAAAGACCAGAATAAGAATGATGAGAGAAAGGGGGACGGGTGCCCAAAAAACACTCCGCCATGAAAGGTACTGGGTGAGAACCCCACCCAGGAATGGACCGACCGAGAGACCGATGTAAACCGCGGCCACATTGATTCCCAAAACCTTGCCCCTCTCCTGTGGAGGGTAGACTGAGACAATAATAGCCATACCTGTTGCGAAAACCATTGCATTTCCTACACCCTGGAAAATCCGGAAAATAATCAGCATGAGAGTGGAGGGGGAAACCGCGCAGATGATGGATGATATGGTGAACAGGATAATGCCGCTGGTAAAGATCTTTTTCCTGCCGTATATATCGGCCAGCCGTCCAAAGGGTACCATGGATACGGCAATGGCCAACAGATAAGAGGTTGCGATCCAGCCTAAAAGAACCGCATCCACATGCAGATCTTTTGAAATGGATGGTAGGGCTATGTTGATGGAGGAGCCCATAAAGGGGGTGATGAAGGAGTTCAGGGTCGCAATAATCAAAGCCGACTTTTTAAGCTTATCATCATTCATCATGTCACACCTATTTCATTTTGATTTGAAAGGTCATCCATGAAATGCTTGCCAAAAAATTTGACATGGTTGTTATTACAGGGATCCTCCAACTTTTTCCATTTGTGATGCTTCTTTCCCCAAAAAGGTTTTGATCTTCCAGCCTTTCTCATCAATTGATATCCTTGTCGCACCCACTTTATCGATGCGGGTTATTTGAGTTCCGAACTCATTAAGCCTTTGAATGGTAGCGGCATGGGGAAAACCAAAAAAATTTCCGCTACCGGAGGAAATGACACAAAGGTCCGGGTTGACGCTTTTGAGAAAGGCATTTGAACAGGAAGTTTTGCTGCCATGATGAGGAGCCAGCAAGATATCGCTTTGGAGGGCGTCACCAAAATTCTCCACGACCTTTTGCTCACCCGAATCTTCAAGATCACCGGGGAAAAGGGCGGACCGTCCTCTATAGGATAATTTTAAGACCAATGAACGATTGTTCAGATCCCGACTGTTATAATATCCTGTTATGGATTCACTGTTTACGGGCGGGTTGAATATTTCGATGTGGACGCCTGAAATGTCTTTTCCATTAGATAAATCTAAGGGCTGGCTTATCTTTATTTTTTTTGTTTCCAAGATTTTTAATAGGTTTTGGAACGTTTGAGTTTCCACGCGGTCGCCATTGTACCAGAATTCTTTGGGCTTGAAGTTGGCGGCAATAAAACATAGACCATTCATATGATCCGATTGAGGATGGGTTAAGACCAGATAATCAATCCTGTTAATCTTTGCGTACCATAAGGCCGGGGCCACAACCATACCCCCCACATCAAAATGGCCCACGTGAAAACCGCCGCCGTCAATGAGCATCCTCTGGTTGCCCGGGAATTGTACCAAAGCCGCGTTGCCTTGCCCAACATCAAAATAGGTTATGATGAGATGTCGGTTGAATTGGGTCTTATACGTCCAATAAGAGATATCCATCAAAACCGCGATGACGATGAAGCAGAATCCGATTTTCGCCCATCGTCGAACTTTAAAAAAGAAAATGGTAAAAAGCAATCCATAAAATAAGATGATTTCAAACATATTCGGCGTAACTACCCAGAAAGAGGCCCATTGGAGTCGTGCCCAGAATTGAATAACGGCCATCATTCCATCCAGCCCCCATGAAGTCAATTGGAGGAAGACATAAGCGATGGAAGGTATTATATGGGCTAAAATTCCTGACAAGAGTCCCAGGGGTAAGACCCAAAAACCCAAGATGGGCACCGTCGTGAGATTGGCTGGAATGGATATCATGGGGATTCTATGAAAGTAAAAAGAGGTAACGGGCAATAGGAATAGAACAGCAGAGAAGGTAACGACGATCATTCCAATGCCATAGGAATAAAGATGGCTATAAAGGAATTTTTGTTCATCTTGTTGAAAGAGTTTGGGAACAAGAGATTGGACTGGCGGTGCCAGCCATAAAATGCCGACAACGGCCAAGAAAGACAGTTGAAATGAAATGCTGAATAGTGCCGTCGGGTCCAAGGCGAGTATGATGAGAGAGGCCAATGCCAGGGTGGACCACATCTCCTTTTCACGTTCCAGTATGATGGAAAAGAGAAACGCCAGTACCATAATCATGGCACGTTGACTTGAGACCTGAAATCCCGCGAGAAAAGTATATATCACCACGGGTATACAGGTCGTGACGGCGGCTGCCTTGCGAATATCGATCTTGAGCATCCAATAATGGGAGAAGGAAAAAAGCCGTTTAAAAATGCCGAATGAGAGCCAGGCGATTAGGCCTATATGTAATCCGGATACGGCAAGGATATGCCCAAGTCCCGTGACATTAAAAGGTTCACGAAGATCGGGGCTTATATTTTGCCTTTCTCCTAAAATCAAAGCGCTTAGAACAGCCTGATTGCGTGCGGAGAGCTTCTCCGTAAAGAATTGTCGAATCGGTCTCCGGCATTGTTCAACGACCGCCCATGGAAAACCCAAACGACCTTTCCCCATGGGCACGATATACCGACCGTCTGAAACTGAGGCGCTGCAACAATACCCTTTAAGGGACATGGACAATGAATAGTTATACCGACCTGGATTGTTAAAATTGCGAAATGGTCTGAGTTTGGCGGGGAAGCGTATCCTGTCTCCCGGTGAAAAGATCTGAGGGTGATTGTAAATGGTCGCGAAAATTTTTTCTTTTAAATGCAATGATTTTCCGTCTCTGATAACCCGTTCGGTCATGATATCAACCCTTGCGATATCCCCATCAATTCGCATCGGTTGGATAACCGTACCCTCTATAATGATGTTTTCCTTTTCATGGACCCATTGAAGCAGATCTGATTCATGATGGGTGTTTAGAATAAATAGGACACCAGTGAAGAAAAAAAGCCCCCCCATGATAAAAGATCTAAAAGGTCTTGGAATAAAAATAGAGGCGAGGAGAAGGGATGTGAAGATAACCAAAAACGGAAAAATAAAGGCGCGGGCGTCCCGTATGATGTGACCGAAGAGTATTCCTCCTATGAACGAAACAAGAACGGAAATGAGCGGCCGATGAAGCATCTCAGACTTTTTCTCGCCGAATATCGGCCCCTAAAGCTCGAAATTTTTCTTCCAAGGCCTCATAGCCCCTATCCAGGTGGTAGATACGGCTGACCTCTGTCCGGCCGTCTACGGCAACCAGACCCGCCAGGATAAGAGAAGCACTGGCCCGAAGATCAGTGGCCATAACAGGGGCGGCCAGCAATCGATCCTGACCGCGCACGAGGGCTTGGTTTCCATTAATGGCGATGTCCGCCCCCATCCTCTTTAACTCGCTCACATGAATGAATCGATTTTCGAAGATCGTTTCTTTGATAATGCTCGAACCATCGGCTATGCACATTAAGGCCATGAATTGTGCCTGAAGGTCGGTGGGAAAACCTGGAAAGGGCATGGTCTTGATATCCACACTGTGTAGCCGGTCAGGACCTTTAATGACTAGGCCATGATCGAAGATATTAATCTTAGCGCCCACGGCTTTGAGTTTTTCAATGACCGCGGAAAGGTGATCGGGCCGACATCCTTCTATCATAATATCGCCTCTTGTCATGGCTGAGGCGATCATAAAGGTTCCCGCTTCAATCCTGTCCGGAATAATAGATTGCCTTGCGGGGTAAAGATCATTTACGCCTTCAATAATGATGGTGTCGGAACCATCTCCTTGGATCTGCGCACCCATATTGCGTAACATATCCGCTAAGTTTCCGATCTCGGGTTCCCTTGCTGCGTTTTTTAAGACCGTTCGGCCATCCGCCTTAACAGCGGCCATCATGATATTTTCGGTTCCCGTGACGGTGGGAATGTCAAAAAAAATATCCGCACCTTTGAGGCGTTTGGTCTGAGCATTGATGTAACCATGATCCAGGTGCATATCCACACCCATCATAGCGAGTGCCTTAAGGTGGAGATTAACGGGTCTTGCCCCAATCGCGCATCCTCCCGGCATGGATATCTTGGCCCTGCCCAATCGGGCCAAAAGTGGACCCAGCAGTAAAATAGATGCACGCATGGTTCTTACAAGATCATAAGACGCTTCATACTCATTGATATCGTCCGTATTAATGGCGAGGTCCGTTCCTTGTTCTTGAAAAGATACCCCTAGCTTTGACATGATGAGCTTAATGGTTTGGATGTCCTTAAGCTTGGGAATTCCTTGCAGTTGATGCGCCCCTCCTGTTAAAATGCTCGCGGCGATGGCCGGCAAGGCGGCATTCTTCGCCCCGCTCAAACGCACCGTTCCATGTAAGGATTTGCCGCCTTTAATGATTATTTTATCCATGTGGATGCCATGAATGAAGATTGGTGGATAATCTTTTAATAGTCATCTTGCTTACAAGCTATCGAATAAAAACATATCTATAATAATACAATAAGATCGTCAAATGATTATTGACCGAATGGTCCACAAAGTAAGATCTAAATCCGCTTGAAAGAGAATCCCGTGGAAAATATCTTTTTGGCTGATACGATGTTGGGGAGATTGGCGAAATGGCTGAGAATAATGGGATATGATACCCATTATCAATCTTTTTATGGAGAAGGTTTGATCACTCGATTGGTTGATGAAGGCCGAATGCTCCTGTCCCGCAGAAGGATGCTAACGAATCGATTCCCGAAGTCCTTATATATCCGATCGGACCATTTGGAAAAGCAACTTCAAGAAATAAAGGATGCGGGTTATTTAACGCATGATCGGTCAAAATGGTTTTCTCGGTGCTTGAATTGCAATGTTGAATTGGAAAAAATCGATATCCAGAAATCATCAAGGAAACTTCCCGAATATGTGCAATATCAGCACGATGTGGTGATCAACTTCTGTCCTTCGTGTAATCGATATTTTTGGAAAGGTAGTCATAGAGAACACATGATCAAGCAGCTTAATGAATGGGGTTATGGATAAAAGGATCCTGCAAATCGTGCATGGAGATCATTTGGCACGCAAAAAAATAGGGCATGACCAGATAAGGCCTTGCCCCCTAGGTGTTTCTGTTTTTTGCCCTTAACAGAAAAAGATTTATTTCTTTTTCTTTGTTACTTTTCTTTTCTTCGCTGTGGCGGCTTTCTTCTTCGCAGGGGCCTTTTTCTGTGGTTTTACTTTCTTCACTGCGGTTTTAGCTTTTTTAAGCTCTGCTTCTAATTTCTTAATTAGGTTTTTCGTTGTTGTGACGTCTTTGTTTTGCTTTGTTAATTTTTTCTTTGCCTGACCCAGCCTGTATTGAATCTGTTTAGCAGTAGCCATACTTTCTCCTTTCTGTTGAGTTGATTTAAATTACATTTTGAAATTGATAATATATTAAAAATAATAAAAAGTCAAGGTAATATGTGCAGTCAATGACTAATTCAATATAAACTATGCTGAATATCGTAGTGTTGACGCTCTTAAACAATAGCGTATAAAATAGGCCAAAGCTTGACTAAGAGAGAAGCGCCATGTGTTATCTCTTTGGTTTAAGCCCCTGTTCACTATTTAAAGAAATAGCAATATCCTCCCATGAAAAAACCACCCGCGCATGGTTTGGCGTATAAATCCTTACCTTGATAAATCAATGCTCCATAATGCTTATTTGGGCGGGAAAAGGATCGAATCTTTTAAATCATGATCATTTGTCTTGAAAATTATATTTTTGATTAATGTTCATAAATCTGCTAGAATAATAATCTGATGGAAATGTGGGGCCATCAATGGATGAAAGGGTTTGTTCATATCAACCATATCAAATCTAAGGAGGTGTATTATGGCAGGCAGTACTTATAAAATCATTGAGTTGGTGGGAACGAGTGATACATCATGGGAGGAGGCTGCGAAAACAGCTGTTGAAACGGCCGGGGAAAGCCTAAAGGACTTAAGAGTAGCCGAGATTATTAAACTGGACATGACGATTGAAACCGGAAAAGTGGCAAGTTATAGGGCAAGGGTGAATGTCTCTTTTAAATATCAGAAATAAAAATCATCAAAGGGGACCTAAAATATTTTTAGGTCCTCTTATCCCACCCCATCAATGACTGTTTGACGCAATTTTTTTAAAAATCACAATACTTCTTTTTATTTCCCCGGGTAGGACATAAGGTATTTTTTGGAATACTATAAGAGCGTTCGTTTCAATGATATCTGCATATCGGCGGAGTTCTTCCTCAGCTTTCCTCCCCAGATAAGTAATCAATAAACCATTGGAAACAAGATGGGATGCGCACCACATAATAACTTGACCCAGATTCGTCAAGGCACGCGCCGATACAATATGATAACCAACTTGATGAAGCAATTCGCCGCTGACTTCAATTCGCCCTTGGATCACCTTGATATTTTTGAGTCCCAAGGTCCGTATGACATGTTTGAGGAAATGAATTTTTTTTAGATTGGCCTCCAAGAGGGTCATTTGTAAATGAGGCATATAGATTTTTATGGGGATACCTGGAAATCCGCCACCGGAGCCCACATCCAGCATTCTTTTCTCATGATGCAGAAAAGGAGCGGGAATGAGTGAGTCAAGAACAAGTTCATTGATGATTCGCCTTCGGGAGGTCGTCCCGATGAGATTCATCTTTTTGTTCCAGGACTCTAATTCATCCAAATAGATACTGAGGAGGTTTAAATGATGGGCCGTCAATTCCAAACCGAATTCAGCAGCCCTTTGATCTAGATCCGTGATCACGATCAGACCACCACTCGCCTCTTGATGATCCCCACAGCCTCTTCAGGATCATCAACTACTCGAAGGATATCAAGATCCTCCTTTGATATCTTGTTCTCTTTTAACTGGGTTTTTTTTATCCAATCGATGAGCCCTTTCCAGTATTCGGAATCCACCAAAATGACCGGAAAGGATCTTATCCTTTTGGTTTGTATCAATGTGAGGGCTTCGAACAACTCGTCGAGTGTGCCGAACCCTCCGGGCATAATAACATAGGCTACCGCATATTTTACGAACATGACTTTTCTGATAAAAAAATACTTATAACTGAGCTGTAAATTGGCGTATTTATTGGGTTGTTGTTCATTGGGGAGATGAATATGCAAACCGACCGATTTACCTCCCGCCTCTGCTGCCCCCTTGTTGGCCGCTTCCATGATTCCGGGTCCGCCTCCGGAAATAATATTAAATCCATTCTCCACCAGTAGACGGGATATCTTCTCAGTAGTCCGATAGGATTGGCTATTCGGACGGGATCGGGCCGAGCCGAAAATAGACACTGCTGGATGGACATCAGGGAGGGTCTCAAACCCTTCGACAAATTCAGATAGGATAAGGAACATCCTCCACGTATCTTTTACGGTTAAGTCATCAACAATGTATTGCCTTTCAACCATAAATTGCTGCCTTTCTGTTAGGAGTCCATAATAAGATCATGAAAAAATATTTGATTTTTAAGCCGTTTTTGTTTATTTTGTATAAAATATGCCCTGCATGATAACTGTGTAACGGCAGTGTGTCAAGCAAGGGGAATAGGTCACCAAAAGAAAAACATCCAACATGTATTGTCTCATGGGAATATATTCGGTGGTGATTGAATATCCATATCCATACCTGTCCAAAAGCGATTTTTTTGAGGATACGGGGTAAAAAACACGACAGTGGGAATCCAGTAAATCAATTTCGAATAACCACTATTACATGGGAGGTCTATATGGATCGTGTAGCAAGAGTTTCAGAGGTAATAGCCGGCTCCCCTATAAGTTTTGATGATGCCATTCGGGCGGGCTTTGAGAGGGCTAATCGAACGCTGAGAAACATCACGGGCCTTCGCATACTTGAACAGCGCGTATCCGTCAAAGAGGGGAAAATCGAGGAATACAGGGTAAGATTGGAAGTTATTTTTGTATTGGAGGGTTGAAGGAATAGATGATTGTGTTTGATTTGGAGTGCTCTCAAGGGCACCGGTTTGAGGGTTGGTTCGAAAGTATGGAGTCTTTTGAGGAACAGAACAAAAAAAAGATGATTAATTGTCCATACTGTGATGAAACAAACGTTCGAAAGGTCCTTTCGCCTATAACAACGAAGACAAGATCTACGCCCATGGAAGCAAAAGATCTGAGCGCGATTGACTATCGAAGATTGGCTAAAGAGTTCATGGACTACGTTAATGAGGGTTTTGAAGACCTTGGGACTGATTTTACCAGAGAGGCATTAAAGATACATTATGGTGTAGCGGAAAGGAGAAACATAAAAGGATCAGCCACACTTGATGAAGAGAAGATATTGCAGGATGAAGGTGTCCAATATTTTAAAGTCCCTATCCCAAAACCCGATGATAAAAAAGATAAGACCTCTTGATCAAAAAATCGGTGAATAAAAATTCTAAAACCATTATGGGTAGTGAAGAGATGGTATGAGAAACAATCTAAATCGACTTCGATTGATTGACATTATTATTCAAAACATGTAGAAATACCCGAGTGTAACCAAAGGTCTCTGATTGCAGAAACTTTGTGGATATGAGTCGATGAATTGAGAACGATTCAAAAGTGACGATCTCGTGAAAAGTCCCCACCCCGGTCCCGTATCAAGTACGGGATAGACTGCGGCCGGGGGACAGAGTCCAAATCACTATTTGAGAAGACTGGATTCCGGCCTTCACCTGCCAGCGTGCGGACACGAACAGGCGGGCCGGAATGACAAAAATAGGTGTTTTTCGACTTTTTATAAGACCATCAAAAGTGAGACGATATCATTAAGTATGAAGAAAACCCCTTTTCCCTTGTATTCGGTCGTAATTTTGGAGCCATGACACATGAGTCGGAATCAGAAGATAATAGCCGTCATAGTGATTAGCCTCATTGTAATCGGGTTCTTTTTAAGTATCTATATTACTGTTGAAGAAACAATTCCGGGTAATGCAGTGGTTGTTGTGACATTAGAAGACAAATTATATCACTCCATACATTTCGACCGAATCTGCGTGGAGGGGCGAACGGCTAACACGATGACGCTTTCCGAGGCCCTGGCTGATGGCTATAAACCGCATATGCATGATCAAGAACTGGGTTATTTTAAGGGAAATAGGCGTTTCCTTTTCCATCATTTACTCTCAAAACTTGGCATGCGGGTAAACAGCCGATGGGATAAAAATGGCGATTGGTTGTGGTGACCGCCACTTCATTGAAAGACCAGTCCTTTTCACCTCTTATTTTTCCTCAATTCATGTATTCATTTTCATTTGAAATTTTATCCGATCCATAACGGATCACCGCGCCTTTTTCTTTGTTGGGTTGGTATTTTTTTTGCATTAATAACAAAAAAATCCATGCTTGTCCAAAACGGTTTTTGGAGCACGGGTACCTTAATGTATAAATACACAAACCTTGAATATTTTCTGCCGTGGATATTGTAAAACAGCAACTTAAACAAATAATAAAACCGAATTTTTGTATGGTTTTAGCCTCTTGAAAATATTGGATAAATTTTTGGATTCCGCGATCAAGTCGCGGAATGACGGAGTAAAAGTTTAGAATGACAGTTTATTGTTCCGTAACCGAAAACAAGCCCGGTCGTTCCGCGACTTGATCGCGGAATCTAATGTTTGAAATTTGAAAAAAGCCAAATTTTTACCATTTTTTTTATGCACTAATGTTGAGGGGAATTGATTGATGCGATTTAAATCCTTCGGATCTACAGATGTAGGTCGGAATCGTGATCATAATGAAGATCATTTTTTATGCAACGAGGTTCATCGGTTATTTTTAGTCGCGGATGGAATGGGTGGACACGCTTCAGGAGAAACAGCCAGCAGCCTTGCCATTCAAAGTTTGGAAGAGTTTATCACCAAATCAAAGACTAAAAAGATAAAATATCCCCTAAAAATTCGCAAGGATCTGAGCCCGGAACAGAATCGATTGCTGAACGCGATCGTGTATAGCGATAGAGTTCTAAGGGAACATGGAGAAATAAATCCTTCTACAAAAGGAATGGGTACGACTATTGTGGCCGCAATTATTGAGGATGATCATCTTGCCATTGCAAATGTCGGCGATAGTCGAATATATCAGATAAGAGATGGATTTATTAAACAAATCACGATTGATCATACGCTTGTTGAAGAGCAGGAAAGGATTGGGATAATAACAAAAAACCAGGCAAAAAATCATCCATATAGGCATATATTGACAGTCGCATTAGGTCACATCGATAACATATCGAAAATTGATATTTCTAAAACTAAAATAGAAAAGAAAGATCTATACTTGATCTGTTCGGATGGATTGTATAATATGTTGGATAATAAAGAAATATTGACGACTATTCAATCTAATATGCATTCTCATAAAAACGGAGCTGTTAAAAAAACATGTCTTTCTCTGTTAAACAAGGCCAATCTCGCCGGTGGGCTAGATAATATCACCGCTATACTAATATCGTTTTTCGAATAGTGAAGGAATCAAACCATGGCAAGTCTATATATTATCAACAACGATGGCCGAATATACAATTTCCCCATACGGAAAAAGGAAATCACCATAGGGCGCAACAGAGAGAATGATATCACCTTTGTGGATAGATCGGTTTCTCGTTATCATGCACGGATTATTACAACGTCTGAGGGTTATCTATTGACCGATCTGGGGAGTTATAACGGCACCAAGTTAAATGGAGAGTCTATCCAGAGTGTATTGCTCCAGCATGATGATCTCATCCGGATCGGACATAATAAATTGACATTCCTGGCCAGAGAAAAATCGCAGCCATCCTTAAGGGCCTCTGTCGTGTTGACTCCTGAGGCGGAGGAAGAGGAAGAGATTCAAAAAATCGTTCAAAGCAGTTCTCAAAATGCCTACCACGATTCTGGAAGGCTTTTGGTCAAGATGGAGCCTAAAAAATCGGGGACCCCGGTTGAATCGGCCATCCCACCTGATGAAGCCAGCCAACGGCTGAAGATAGAAGAGGACCTTTCGGCTCTCGAAAGGAGCAATAAGGTCCTTTTTGTCCTCTACGAGATCAGTAGACAGTTGAACACGATTACCGACTTCAACGAATTGCTTCAAAAGATCATGGACCTGATCTTTATGGTTATCGATGCGGATTACGGCTTTCTCATCCTGACAGGGGAAGGGGAAGAGGATGATCTCATCCCGGTTGTGGTCAGGTGTAAGGACGAAAAGCTCAAAGAAAAGGAAGAGCTGAAGGCCAGCCGAACTCTTGTTAATAAGGTGATTCAAGATAAGGTTTCTCTATTAACATCAAATGCCATGGATGATTCAAGGTTGGATCATGGAAAGAGCTTGATCATCCAGCAGATAAAATCCGCCATGTGTGTACCCCTTTGGAAAAAGGATAAAATTATCGGTGTGATCCAATTGGATAGCGTTCGAATCGCCAACCAATTTACTCAAGACGACCTTCAACTCCTTCAAACCATTGGAAGTCAGATGGCAATGGTTATTGAACAGGCAAGCCTCAATGAGCAGATCAGAGAAGAAGAGACCATGAGAAATCGCCTGGCGAGATTCCATTCACCTCAAGTCATTGATATGATTTTAAAAAGCGGTCAGGAAACCAAGGACGATATCATGGACCCGAAGGATCTGACTGCCACCATCTTGTTCACGGATATCATCGGTTTTACAAGATTTTCGGAAGAGATGCCACCGAGAGAAGTAAGCCTAATATTAAATGAATACTTCTCCAAGATGACGGACATTGTGTTTGAATTTGATGGCACCCTTGATAAATATATCGGTGATTCACTCATGGCTGTTTTCGGTGCTCCCATGGAAAAAGAAGGTGACGCGGAACGTGCCATCTCTGCCGCCCTTAAGATGAGGAAAGCATTAGCCGAAATGATGAGCAAAACCCGGAAAGATAAACGATTTGACATTCGAATCGGTATTAATACAGGTAGGGTTGTGGCCGGGAATATCGGTTCTCCGAGGCGAATGGATTATACGGTCATGGGTGATCCCGTGAATGTGGCATCCAGGTTGGAAGAGATTGCCATGCCGAATCAGATTTTGATTGGTGAAGAGACATATCGGCATGTAAAAAACCGGTTTGATATCAAAAAAGTCGGCCCTCGAAAGGTCAGAGGGAAACGCGATGAGATCATTGTCTACGAAGTATTGGATGAGAAGGCTTAGGGCTGACCTTCCTTTTTCCGTATAAAAGTTGCAATATTCTTTTTAAGCAGGTCGTATTCCTCCGTGATGTTTTTTAACTGCTCCTTGGTTTCAGCCGCGGAAAGCCTGAACTGCCTGAGTCTCAGGCGAAGTTCCGTGATGTCCGTATTGATAAAAACGCATTCTTTTATTTCTCCATCCGATCCTTGTATGGGATAGACCTTGGCGAGGACAAAAATGGGCTTCCCCTCGGCTGATTGATACCGAAATTCCTTGTTTCGGAAAGACTCACCTTTTAAAACCTGAACGAGAGCATCTTTAAAAATGGGACGGTATTGTTTGGCCACAAAGGTCAAGGGATTATTCCCCAACATGTCGGAGGACACGAATCCGAAACATTCCTCGCATGCCTTATTCCAAAAACTGATGTTCCCCTGCATGTCCAATTTGAATATGGGATCGGTCATCACTTCATTTTCCTTGCCCAGGAACGCGTTCCCTTTACCGCTCTTTCCCAGGTAGGCTGAATCGACCTCCTGTATGGTCTGAATGGCCCCCATGGTTGAACCGTCATTATCCAATATGGGGGCCGCGGTAATCATCACACGTTTGCCTCCCTTGAACTTAGGAAGGAACATATCCAGTTCAAACCATCCGGTTTCGGTATGGGAAATAATGGAATCCTTGAAGCGCTCTGAAATCACACTGACATCCTCAAGCATAAAATCCGCCATACTGCCTTGGTCATTGACGGTAAAACCTTCCCATATCTCCATGCCCAAGATGTTTTGGGCCGGAAGACCGGTTATGTCCTCACAGGCGCTGTTCCATTGAACCACCCGGTGATTATTGTCCAAAATGAAGGTGGGGATCGGCGATCTGGCCAGGATGTCATCGATATATCGTTTTGATTTCTTGAGGGCCCTGGCCTGCTCTTGTTCACGATTCAACATGTCTTCTTTTTCCCGTTCGAACAAGAAGGCAAGGGAGAGGATCACCAAAAGGCACACCATGTATGACCCCAGGGAATAGACCGTTGAAATCTCCGAGGGGATGAGATTGGGGAATTGGTAACCGATACGAAAAAGATAGATCACCAGGCCGATCTCCATGAATACGATGGTGGCCCATATGGTTCCGCCCAAATAACTGTTAAAGAATATGGCCAGGAGGATGAGTCCGCCGTTTAATATCCAGGACGGCCTGATAACGCCGTCATAGGTGATGGCCCCCGTGTTCCATGCGATGACAAAAAGCGTGGCCCAAAGGATGGCAACGGCATAATTACCCATGAACATCATGTTCTGGGTTTTCCTGAGCAGGAGCATGGATGTGAGCATGAATACGGCACCGATGTGGGTGACAAAAAAAAGAAGATCCGCCCCGACGTACAGGTAAAAGACACCCAGCGAT
Organism: Deltaproteobacteria bacterium; assembly: GCA_016930835.1. GTDB lineage: Bacteria > Desulfobacterota > DSM-4660 > Desulfatiglandales > HGW-15 > JAFGGA01. The sequence goes on along the minus strand of JAFGGA010000133.1, from coordinate 5,595 downwards.
GGCGCCACGATGATAAAGATGATATGAAAGATATTGAGTATCCTGATCTTTCGGGCTTTTTCAAAATCTTGGAGGGTGGTTCCGCTGGAGAGTATGTTATTTACAATGGAGTGAAGGCTCATGGGTTGAAAAGATCTATATTATCAATAGAGATTTGTTATATTCTTATTAGTGTAATTTTTCTCAATTTTAAAATGAGTAGAGAAATTAACTCTAGGTGCTATTAATCAGGGCAATCCTTGGGGATCTGTAATTTCGCCATTTCTATCAAGTTCATAAATAGCAATTGGAGACCCTTTGATAATATTGAAGTTATTTTTTGCCTGAATATTCAATGTAAACCTCTCTGCACCTGGAATATTTTCAGTTATGAATGTATATTCAAGAAAATGACCCGTTGGGATCGAAACATGAAGTTGCGCTGCAATATCATTGATACGGGGGTTGCTAAGAGGAGTATCATCATGAAGAACTTGAAAAGGGGGCTTTATGCCAGCAGGATAAAATTGGTTGTTTTCTAAAAAATATACAATTTGACCATCCAAGATCTGCTTTGCCATAATGGTGGCTTCCGTGCCATACGCTCGGTATTGCCAAGTCCGATAGGTCGGCATGGCCAAGGCCCCCAGAATGCCGATGATGGCGATGACCACCATAATCTCAATAAGCGTGAAACCCGATTCCCGCTTCATGATCATGCCCCCCCTTGAGTTGGGGTCGAATACTGGATGCCCTTGGGTGATATGATGATATTCATCTCGCCGGGTTTGGGCTTGGCCATGGATAACCGGTATCCCACGGATGGATCCTTTTGATAAAGAAGGCTCTCAAGGTGATGAAGGTCCTCTTTTTTCATGGGCAGGTACTTGGGGACCATATCGGTCAATTTTTCGGGATATTTCTCCCCTTCGTAATGGGCATAGCGCTTGATGCAGCTATCCACCATGAACAAAAAGACCCGCTGGTTATTTGCAAAATCGATCTTTTTACCGGATTCTTCAGGCGCGCCGAAGATGATGACCCCGCCCATCACCAGGATCAAGACGCATGAGACAATCACGAAATATTGGAATGCTCCCCATTTTTTCTTTTTATGCTTTTTCTTTCCCTCTGATTTTTCCCGCTTATCCACGATAGAAGTCCCGACCTCCGACACCGAATAGATCATCGCGCACTGGAAACAATACGTCTTGCCGGAGGGTGATTTTTCCGCGCAATCGGAGCATAAGGGGATGCCGCAGTTTGCGCAGAACGTGACGGCTTCTCGATTGGGGTGATTTTTACATTTCATCGGGGGCTCTCTTATGTTATTGAATCGTTTTTTACCTGTATGAATATATTATATGAAACCGGCCACCCGCAAGGCGACCTCCAGAGAGCTTTTATCTGTTCCATTTTTCATGCTGATCATTAACAAATTTCCTTTGAAATAGCTCAATTAAGACCGAACGGATTGCATCCAAAGCATAAAATGTAATCAAATATTAGGGAAGATCAAGCAAATAGTCAAGTATAAATGGAAATCCTAATCAGTGCTCATCCATTAATTCCCTCTCCCCTTGCAGGAAGGGGCTAGCTGTTAAAATGTCCAAACTCCAGTCCCCCCTCTCCTTGCGGGAGGGGGTTAGAGGGAGGGAATTTCGACCATTGATGGATGCACATTAACTAATGGGATTTGTATCGCGCCCACTCGGGCCCCTCCTTGGATCTGGGTTTTTTCCCGTAAAAAATATCGTCCATAATGTAAAACAAACGTCTGGCCAAGGCATTTCGCGTGATCATGGCGACAATGAGTCTATGGGGGAATGTCCTGGCATGGCTCCACGGGCATACCCGCATACATACATTACAATCCGTTCCGATCTTACCCCAATAATCATAGCAGGACTGTTCATTGAGTTTCCAGCGAAGGGTACCATTGACTTCAGACCTGTCTTTCATGGGTATAGATTGGGATGGGCAGCAAACCGCACATTTTTTACAAAATCCGCAAAAATCTTCTACCCCGATATCCACGGGTTTGTCCGGGATCAAAGGCATGTCCGTGGTCACGGCGCTGAGCCGAACCCTTGGGCCGAATTCCTTTGTAATCAGATATCCCATTCGCCCAATCTCTCCCAGGCCGGCGTCCACGGCCAGGGGCACCATGAGGTTCTCATAATATCGAAAATGATTCGCCGTGGCTGAATATCCCAGGTTGGCGATAAAAGACGCGACCTGCACAGCGATAAAGGCCCCCTTTGCGTAATTGTGCATACTTTCAACGGATGTGGGTGTATGGGGTGCCGGACCGATCATCTCAAAAGACATCTCTTCGGCAAAAACAACGGCGTATTGATGGGTTATGGGAACCTCTTTCCCCCAATCCTCCCAATTATCCCTCGTAATCCTTCCATAATGGGAATAGACCCAAAACGGGTTCAGGTTTGCAATACCGACCAACCCGGCACCCAGCATCTTGGCATATCCTTTGATCCTTTCAGACGCCTCTTCCGGGCTTATGGTTGTTTTTTTTACGGTCAATCCCTTTTTGAAAGAAAAATGGGGCTGCGGTTTGACCTTGTCAGGATCTGCAAGATAGAAAGGCAGATTCGAAGATGCCATCAGCATGGCGACATTGATATCTCCATGAGGCCGATCAATGGCGCCCAGATCCCCCATCGGACCGCCTTTGGCCCGCCGGGCATCATCAACCGCCTGATATTCCGGATGTTCCCTGTAGAAGGTTTCATACTGTTCGGAACCTGGTCGGAGTGAACCTGTTCGGGAAAAGACGGTCTCTCTTTCATCAAATCGTTTAACATCCCCGACGATCAAGCCTTTGGTCCCCTCCAATGCCTTTTGATTCGGCTTATTTTTTTTGAATAGGAGTAAAGACGCTATTCCCACAACAATATATCCGGCAATAAGGATTGAGATGCCCATCGCGGTTCCAAAAAAGCCGGTCCAGACCAGGATCAGATAAACAGCCAAAAAGAGTGACATGAAAACGAATTGAATCAAAGCAAACATACTTGCTCTGGTTTCCTTCTCCTGAAGACAAGAGATCAAGAAACTTAAACCGATAAACGCCTGAAGGGTTAATCCAACAGCCCCGACGATAACCAGTACTCTAATCATGGTTTTTCCTCTGATTTGGTTTTAGGTTGAAAATTGACCAGGACCATACCCACGCTGACCAATACCAGCGCGGCAAAAAGGCTGGGATGGATGATTTCACCCAAGATCAAGGCGCCGCTTAAAAATACCCCGAAAACAGGTGTAAAGAATGAGAACGCATGAAGAAGACTGATAGGATAACGATGGATCAATTCAAACCAGGCTAAATAGCTCAGGAAGGCAACGATAATGCATTGATAAAATATTGAAAACCACGTCATTGGTGAAAAATTTATCAAAATAAAATCCTCTAATATCAGGCTGAAGAACAGCAAGAGAGGTATGGAAAATACGAGTTGATAAAAAAGGGTTTGTAATGGTGCGGTTCGATGGGCCAGGTACCTTTTAATATATACCGTTGTGAGCCCCCACACGGCGCCGCTGATGAGCGCCATGATGTCACCGGGAAGATGATCCAAGGAATAAGAGCGGAGACCGCCCACAAACAGGATTACAACACCTCCAAAGGCCAGGAAGAGACCGAGGCTTTTCCAGACATGGAAACGATCGTTTTGGAGAAAAAAATGCGCGCCCAGCGCCGCAAAAAAAGGGGCGGTATAAAGCCATATATAAACACGGGACGCGGGACTATGTTCCAATGCCAGGTAGATCAGACCGAATTCCGACCCGAACATCAATCCCACCACGATTCCATGGAGGATGATGATCTTTGAAGGGAATATGACCATTCCCTTGGCCTTCATCCATAAAAAAAGGCAGATACTCGCAATCACTGAACGAAATCCGGCCATGAATAAAGAGGGAAGCTCACGTGCCCCGATCTTGACCATGGCCATGTTTGCCCCCCAAATGAGGGCGAGAATGATCAACACAACAATGGGTTGCCAGTGGAGTTGAGATCTATACATAGGCTTTTTCTCTTTCAATTTGGGTTGAAACACGATAGGTAGAATATGGCTTGATGTCAAGCTTGTAAACAGACCGGGTGTTATGGTAATCTTAAATGGAATGAGTAAAACGGTAATCAGAGACGACGCCGGAATGTCATTTGATCCGGAGGGTGAAATCTTGCTTATCAGTAACACTCTTGGTTTTTGTAAACCCAAACAATTGGATTCCGCGATCGAGTCGCGGAATGACCTTGAAAAAACCAGGGGTGATCATTTACAGTCGTGTTACCAGAAACTAGGTTGGTCATTCCGCGACTTGATCGCGGAATCCATAGGTTCGCGCCAAATTTTTCCAAAAATCTAAAATGATACATTTTTAGATGTTTGACATAAAACCTCTCCCTTTGATCGAAATGACATGGCCAAAGAATCTCTTAGTGCAACAAACTGGTTAGTTTCAACCATCAATCTCCACCTCCCCTTGTGGGACGAGGTTAGGGTGTAATACCGTTGACTGAAGCCCCTAACCTGGACACGTCAGTCTCTGAGGTCATTCCGGCGGAGCCCGGAATCCGGGTTTTCCGAAGCCATCTGGACCCCGACCGCAGTCTATCCCCTACTGGATACGGGACCGGGGTGACGGCAGGACCGATAAGATTTTGTCCAAGTCAACAGCATTGGGGTTAGGGGGAGGGGATTAGGGGGTAATTCTATGCCCGAAAAAAAAATCGGTTCCATCTTGGTTATGGGAGGCGGCATTGCGGGAATGCAGTCGGCCCTGGATCTCGCCGACTCGGGATTTTATGTACATCTCGTTGAATCATCTTCCGCCATCGGCGGGGTGATGAGCGAACTGGACAAGACGTTTCCTACCAATGATTGCGCAATGTGAATTATCTCTCCCAAACTGGTCGAGGTCGGCCGGCATATAAATATCAACCTTATCACCAATGCGCGGATTCAAACCATAAACGGCTCTGCCGGTGATTTCAAGGTTACGATTCGTAAAGAGCCCCGTTTTATTGATGGGACCCTCTGCACGGCCTGCGGTGATTGCACGGATGTGTGCCCTGTTTCCCTTCCCGATGAATACAATTACGGTTTGACCCAGCGGAAAGCCACTTTCAAAAAATATGCTCAGGCCATCCCGGGGGCTTATGCTATTTCCAAGAGAGGAGTATCGCCCTGCAGGGCCGCCTGCCCTGCCCATATCAGCGTCCAGGGCTATATAGCCCTGGTGGCACAGGGGAGATACCGAGAGGCGCTTAAACTGATTAAAGAAGAAAATCCCCTCCCAGCCATTTGTGGCCGGGTCTGCCATCATCCGTGTGAGTCCGTTTGCACGCGGGGGCAGGTAGATGAACCCGTAGCCATTGATTTTATCAAACGTTTTGTGGCGGACCTGGATCTGTCTTCGGAATCCAGATATATGCCGGAAATCGGTAAGGAGCGCCAGGAAAAGGTTGCCGTGATCGGAGCAGGGCCCGCGGGACTGTCCTGTGCCTATTATCTTAGGAGACGAGGGTATCCGGTCACGATTTATGAAAAGCTACCCGTTCCGGGCGGCATGCTGTCCGTGGGGATA
>JAFGGA010000132.1 GCA_016930835.1 Deltaproteobacteria bacterium | reverse complement strand
GGTTGTCACGAGTGCGATGATTTTCCTTGCCGGCACATCGATCATTTCCCCATGACCGTTGGTAAGAAAGTCATTCTAAGGTCTGTCCCATATCGACGAGAATTCGGAACTGAAAAATGGGTTCGGGACGAAGAGGCCCGCTATATCTGTCCAGAATGCGGCAATAAGGTTTTTCGCGGCGTGATGAAATGCAATCAATGCAAAGGGAAATTGGATCTGGACTGACAACCAAAGTTAAATACAACAACCGGGTCGAGGCGACGGTGAAATGCCGCCGCACCCTTTTTATTATAAGGAGAAAACATTATGGCAAGGATCAAGATTAAGGACTTACCGAAAAATTTAACCGTTGGCAGGGAAGAGCTAAAGAAGATCTTGGGCGGGACAACCAAAAGTACGGGAGATACTCATGATAGATATACCAACATGGAAACGTCATATCTTTTGGGTGGAATCGAGACATATAGCGGCCTAGCCATACTGACCAGCAATCTCAGGAACGATTCTGATTCGTAACCATAATGATCACCCATGAGATCTAAACCCTACGGATGATATCTTTCTGTTTCACTTTTTCACGCAACCTTTTTTCCACGAATAACCCCTGCCCCGAAAAGGGGTCGGTCTCCGTATAATACATCAATGTGGCATAGGTTGAAGGCGAGGGGGTAAAGATCTGTATCTGCTCCGGCAATAGATGTAATTTTCGAACGGCAAATGAACCTAGTTTTTGCATATCGGTCATGGTGCAGCCGGGGTAGGCGGCGATAAGATAATAGGTCAAAAAGGCCTTTAAGGCGTGTTGCTTTTTTATTTTATCAAATAATCGGATAAACGCTTCCAACGATTGTCGATCCGGTTTGCCCATCAATCGCAGGATATGATTTTCCACATGTTCGGGTGCAATCTTTAATTGACCGGAAACATGATGCTTTAAGATTTCTTCCATATAAAGCTTGCCCGCTTTTTTATCGTGGAGAACCAGATCATATCGTAACCCTGATCCGATAAAGACCTTCCTTATCCCCGGAATCTCACGAAGTGCCTTGAATAACCTGATCTGTCGACCGTGGTGAACGGGAAGGTGTTTACAGATAACGGGAAACACACAATTTTGATCCCGGCAGGCCCCCTGTCTCTGTTTTCGGGCACACTCAAATCCATACATATTGGCCGTGGGACCACCTACATCTGAGATAACTCCTTTAAAATCAGGATGCGAGACAAATCCAGACGCTTCTCGCACTAGAGATGCCTCACTGCGGGAGACAACGTGCCGTCCTTGATGAACGGCGATGGCACAGAACCGGCATTCCCCATAACACCCTCTGTGGGTGGTGATGGAAAATTGAATGGTCTCAAGCGCGGGTACACGCCCATCTTTTTGATAATAGGGGTGCACATTCCTTGAATAAGGCAGTTCATAAACCTGATCCAAGGCCTTGTCCGACGGTGGAAACCGGGGCGGGTTTTGAACAATATAACGGGTGTCTTGTTTTTGAAAGAGGCGTTTGGCCGTATAGGGGTCCATATTTGCATAAAAAATCCCAAACATCCTGATAAAGGCTTCTTTATCTTCACTTACCATTTGATGGTCGGGTAGCTCGATGTCCGAGTGCGGAAATTCTGGAACGGCCTCGGGAATATTTTTGTTGATATAACAAATGCCCCGGATTTTATGGATATCACCATTTGATTTTAACGCGGAAGCGAGTTCCGAAATGGTCTGTTCACCCATGCCATAGACCAGGATGTCGGCCTTCGCATCAAAAAGGATAGACCTTCTAACCGAATCGGACCATGCATCATAATGAGAGACGCGTCTCAGGCTGGCTTCAATGCCGCCCAGGATAATGGGCTTGGTTTGCTTGAAATTTCGACGGATGAGATTGCTGTAGACAATCACGGCCCGGTCTGGACGCCGGGTGTTGCGGCCCCCCGGTGTCATATCATCGCTTTTCCTGCGTTTCCCGGAAGCGGTATAATTGGCGATCATGGAGTCCACGCAACCGGAGGTGACACCCCAGAAAAGTGTGGGCTCTCCCAGTCGCTTGATATCGCGGTCGCTTTGGATATCGGGTTGGGCGATGATACCTACGCGATATCCACCATTCAATAAGACCCGGCCGATAATGGCGTGGCCCACAAAAGGGGAGTCGATATACGTATCACCCGTGACCAGGATAATGTCCAGGTCTTTCCATCCTAAAGCGAGCATCTCTTCACGAGTGGTGGGAAGGTAGGTTGGTGTGGAAATATGCTGGGTCATACTCAATCTTTGGAAGGATCATTGATCGATTGTAAAATGCCATCTATTATAAGCAATAACCTCTGACTCTGGCTTTCGATTTCGCGGGCTATGCTCCAACTCTTTATGCTTTTCATTCAGGTGCCCCTCATCTCCCGGATAACCAATGGCAACAAGAGTAATGATGATGAATTCATCGGGAATTCCAAAAGCCTGTTTCACTTTCAGGGGGTCATAACCTGCAACGGCATGGGCGAAGAGCCCTTCTGAAAAGGCTTGGAGCATGAGGTTTTCGACGGCCAGGCCGCAGTCAAAAATTGCGTATTCCCTGTGATCACTCATCTGACAGCCGAATTCCGGCTTTGTCGCCACCACCACCAGAACGGGCGCTTTCTTCATCCAATAGTTACCGATGGAAAGGGCATCACGAACCTTATCCAGGGCCTCACGCTCTGTTGCCATCAGAAAGCGCCACGACTGGTTGTTAAAACAAGAGGGTGCATAGGTTGCGGCCGTCATGATGCGACCGATGACCTCTTCGGGAACCTTTTTTTCATTGAAAGCGCGGAAGGCTCTCCTTTGTCCAATTTCATCTAATAAGTGCCCCATCGGGTTCCCTCCTTTTTCAGGCAATCCATAATTCCTCCACGCCGTTTTTTTCGATCATTTCGCCAAACCGTTCTCCTTTTTGGCAATGTGTTTGATAATAGTCCAAACACCGATCTATGAATTTCGGGATATCCTGAGGAGTGTGAATGCCTGGTATCTCAGTTGCCAACCTGGGGTGCCGGCCCAACTTGCCGCCTACCTGAATGCGAAATCCTTTTTGTCCCTCTGTTAAGGTTCCGGTAGGGCAGACACGTGCGCATTGTCCGCAATAGATGCATTTTTCCGGATGGATGAAAGGGCGACCGGCATTCAAAAATAAGGCCTCTTCTTTACAGGTATCAACGCAAGCCCCGCATTCGTCGCAACCCATATCCGTAATCGCAGGGGCACAGGCCCCGATTATTCCAATATCGGCGATTTGGGGGCGGGAACAGGCATTGGGGCAGTCCGATATGGAGATGCGGAATTCGTGATGCATCTTGAGCGGACCATTTACTTTTTTTTTGAGAAAGGCCTTCAGATTTCGTTTCGAGAGTTGATTTTCCAGGTCTTCAATCAGTCCGTCATATTCCACAGCTCTATTGGGGCATCCACTCGGGCCAAAACAGGTCTCTATTTGATAACCCTTGACTTCATCTTCCATCCGATTCAAGAATCTTTTTTGGCTGGCGCGTACATGCTCCATGGTTACCTGGCGGGCACCCGCGCCGGCAGCCTCCTCTTCCACCTTTCGTTTTACGCGTTTTCGGATGAAAAAGGGCACCTTGGATATGGTTTTGCTTGCTTCATCACTCCATTGCATTGTTGCTGCCTTTCATGGTTGTTCATGAGGAGAATAAAAGGGATCATCGCTTTGCGAGAAGGATGTCCTTCACGCAAATGCCCACGGTCTGCGCTGGGCTACGAGTGTCTGTGGTAAGATAAACCCATTATTACTCCAAACCGTAATCATCCCTCAGCTTTCTGGAAAACCGTTCGACGAATTCAAATGCCTTTTCAACCGTCTTCTCGCCATCAGGATTCACCAGGCAACATGTGGCCGGAGATAAGAGACTGCGGGATAGAAGAAAGTCCATATCGATTCCATGCTTCCCCAAAACCGACCAAATGGTTTTCAATCGGATTTCGAGGGATTTCATATCTTCTTTTTCAAAGGGTTCAAAATTGGTGGGGACCATACCCCAGCTGAGAACGCCGCCCCGATTCAAAAACCTTTTTATGGATGGCGCATACGATGAAAAAATCTCCCCGTTGCTATACACATCCAGCGAAAGGATATCCAGATCCAGATTCAGCAAAAAATCCCAGTCTGGATTACCGCACAGGTGCACCCCCCGCGGCCGCTCGATCATGGAGAAAAAGATTTCCAAATCCCGATGGGCCGCCTGATCGCTATAACCGGCCATGGCATTGAACAAGAATTGCAGGCCGGGTTCATCCACAAACATAAAGGCGTTGGGGTTTTTCTTTTTTAAACGGGCCAGTTGCACGTTTATCCGCTTGGCCATAAACTCGATCATGAACGGTCTGACCGTATCATTAAAAAGGATGGGCCGGTCGTCCTCGTCCTTCACATTAAAACCAAAGCTGATGGGACCTTCCAGTTGGCCTCGAATAGCCGCATATCCTGATAAATCCAGTTCAAGAAAACGATGATATACCACGGAATAGGTGTGGCTGATGTCAAAGTATTCCGGTTCATCAAAATGGGTCATGGCCTCTTCGAATTCATCCATGAACCGGTCCATGGAAAAACGCAATGTCCGTTTTTGCATGTCCAAGACCATGCCCGGAAAGTGCTCGGAGGCCTGGACATACATGTCTTCATAATAGCTGTACAAGGGGAGCTGGGGCCAGAAAGGGATATCCAAAGACAGGGCCATCGCCAATGCCCTATCCACGTCTTTATGGGGCATGACGGCCATGGCCGTGGTCAATAGATTTCCCGGGATGGGCATGGCTCGACTCAGGCCTTCTTCCGCACGACCGTGAGAAGCATCTTAAAAGGTTTTAAGGCACTCACGGAGTGAGGAACATCAGCCGGCATGACCACGACCTCGCCGGTTTTGGCGCGGACCTCTTTTCCCCCGATGGTCAATTGTACCTCACCGTCCAAAACCTGGACCATGGCATCGCCGGATGCTGCATGGGTGCTTAGCCCTTCTCCCTGGTCAAAGGCAAACAGGGTGATGCTCAGGCCTTCATTTTGAGCAAATGTACGGCTGATGACGCGTCCTTTTTGGTAATCCACAAGATTCGCCAGGATGTGGGGTTCGGAGTAAGGAATATTTTTGATTAATTCCTGTGGGCTCATCTGAAACGCCTCCATGATATGTTAACGTTGTTTAACTTTGGGTAAAGATGTCATCCTGACAGACCTGGCATAGTGCGGAGATCCTGTACTCCAATTTTGATGATTGATCTTTGAATAGGCTTGCGGATTGCCCACACCGGATACATGTTTTTGACACTTTGGCATGATCGTGTTTTCTTATATAATTGGAATCGGAGACAATTTCAAGCAAATGAGCAGTTTTCATTTTTTTCAATCGTAATCGAAATGAAACGTTCCGTCAAAACATGATCTTTAAAAGATAAAGGCCCTGGTCGCATGACCGTTTCAGGCAAAAATGATCAACTCCCCAAATGCCGTTATTGATTCGATCTCCGTTCTCTTCCCTTGAGAGAGGATCGGCAAAAGATGCACGCGCATCCGAGAGATTTTTTGTGAATGTCGATATCCGGTTGTTTTGTCCTGTCATTACTACATTGTGGTACACTATTGGAAATAGATTAAGCATGCATCGACTTAAGTCAAGTGGGGAGCCAAGGAATTGGTTAAAAATATAAGCGGTCGGGGTTGAGGGGATGCTTTATCCAAAGGTCAAATTTTGATTGACGGCCGTACCACAATGTGGTATAAATAAGGTATCTCAACCGGGCGCGATAAATCTTCGACTTCGACCCTTAGGTGAAAATGGATAATCATGAATTTATATCTATTCGAAAGCAATTAAAAAAGACCCAAAGGCAGATGTCCGAACTTCTGGGTTCATCCATCAAGGCGATCCATAGCTATGAGCAAGGATGGAGATCGATACCCCCCTATGTTGAACGTCAACTCTTTTTCCTTTTATCCAGGGTAAAGCAGAGACGCGGGGTATTAGAAGATTGCTGGAAGATCAAAAAGTGCCCGTCGATGCGCAAAAATCAATGCCCCGCCTGGGAGTTCAGGGTCGGAAAACTTTGTTGGTTTATCAATGGGACCATTTGCGAGGGGATCATCCACACGCGATGGAGTGAAAAGATGAAGATTTGCCGATCCTGTGAAGTGTGGAAAGCACTTATGGGGGATGATTCCCGTGAAGCCTGAGACTTTCTATACATGGGAGCAGGTTCAATCTTGGGATCTGGCTCCATTTCTTGCGAAATCCCGCGATCTCTCCTGGAAGATCCATGGAAAAGGACTCCAGTGTTTTATCCCGGGGCAGATGGTCTGTATGGGAGCGAGGGGGAAATACCCGGCCATTTCTTTGACCGGTTCCCGGTGCGCCCTGAAATGTGATCATTGTAGTGGGAGGATTTTGGAAGGCATGATCCCGGTTCGAGAGCCCCATGATCTCCAACAAATCTGTAAGGGATTCGATGAGAAGGGAAATATCGGTATTCTTCTAAGCGGCGGGTCTGATCGGGGTGGGCATCTCCCCTGGACTCGATTTTTAGAGTCTATTCGCTGGGTCAAGCAGCAGACAAATCTGAAGATATCCATCCATACGGGAATCATCGATAAAGAAACGGCCCTTTCACTTAAGGATGCGGGGATCGACGAGGTCCTGATCGATGTGGTGGGATCCGAGGAAACCATGCAACAGGTTTATCACCTGCCGAATGGTTATCAGGCCATTGAATCCTCTTTGGCGGCCCTAGGCTCAACCGGTCTACCCTTGATACCGCATATCGTGGTGGGACTTCATTACGGCCGAATCAAGGGAGAGATGCATGCCCTGGAAATGATGGCCCAATATCCCATCACCACCTTGGTTGTGGTGGTGCTTCATCCTTTGAAGCATACTCCCATGGAAGGGCTACAGCCACCTGACCCTGAAACGGTAGGTCGCTTTATTGCCGCGGCCAGGTTTCGGATACCGAAGGCATCCATCGCCCTGAGCTGTGAACGTCCTCTTGGTCCGCATCGCGTGGAAACGGATATGATGGCCCTTGACGCTGGGATCAATCGAATAGCCATGCCGACGGAAGAGGCATTGACCAAGGCCAAGGACATGGGTCTGGATGTAACGTTTTATCAGACATGTTGTTCCAAGAGTTATTAGGGTGGTCTCATAAAAGGTCGGAATGCGGCATTTTCGTCATTCCGGCCTGCCTGTGCGTGTCGCACGCAGACAGGTGAAGACCGGGATCCAGCCTTCTCAAATCGTTACGTGGCTCCTGGACCCCGGCCGCGGTTTATCCCGCACTGGATACGGGTCCGGGGTGACGACTTTTTACGAGACCATCAAATTTGGATCAATTGGAAATGATCTGATCGATGAGAGGGATTCAAGCGAAACACTTTACTGTACAAATTTAGTGATTATATAAAAAGCATGAATGACGATTCTGCTTATATAGATCTGTAAGAGTCATTAAACGTGCTTTAAAAAAGGGGGTTTTCCATGATAAGCCTTGCGCCTCTTAGCAGACCGGTTAAGTGTGAATAATAAAAAACGTCACCATTTCAATTTTTTCAAAACCCAAACATTGGATTCCGCGGTCAAGCCGCGGAATGACCTGTCTACCGCGTCAAGCGTGGCGCAGGCAAGCGGAAAAGGGGAAATCTTAAGGTAAATTAAGATCCGTGCTTCATAAAGGTATAGCGATAGTAAGATCAAACGTCATTCCCCGGCTTGACCGCGGAATGACCTGTCCACCGCGTCGAGCGTGGCGCGGGCAGGCGGAAAAGGGGAAATCTTAAGGGAAAATAAGATCCGTGCTTCATAAAGGTATAGCGATAGTAAGATCAAACGTCATTCCGCGGCTTGACCGCGGAATGACCTGTCCACCGCGTCGAGCGCGGCGCGGGCAGGCGGAAAAGGGGAAATCTTAAGGGAAAATAAGATCCGTGCTTCATAAAGGTATAGCGATAGTAAGATTAAACGTCATTCCGCGGCTTGACCGCGGAATCCATGACTTTGACCAAGGTTTTTTAAAAATCTAAAATCATACAAAAAAAATAAATATTTCGCACTACCGATTTAGCGTATCCATCAACCCAAATAACGGAGGGTAAACCACATGTATTCCAAAACAGTTATGGATCATTTCAAGAATCCGCGAAACGTCGGTGTGATTGAAGGAGCGGATGGAGTGGGAGAAGTCGGGAATCCCTTATGCGGTGATATGATGAGTATCTACCTGAAGATAAAGGATGAAAAAATCCACGATATCAAATTCCAGACCTTTGGATGTGGCGCGGCCATTGCCGTATCCAGCATGTTGAGCGAGATGGCCAAGGGGAAAAGCCTGGATGATGCGAAAAGGATTTCCAATAAGGATGTAGCGGATGCCTTGGAAGGGCTTCCCAAGAACAAACTTCACTGTTCCAATCTGGGCGCCGATGCTCTGAAACTGGCGATACAGGATTATGAGGATAAAAAGGCCGGAAAGAAAAGGCCCACACCCAAAAGGGCGGAGAAGCACGAGCATACCCATGGGGATAAATGTTATTGTCCTTATTGTGATTCAGAAGTGGAAGAAGGTGCAACATTTTGCATGGCCTGCCAGACGGATCTGGAAGAGGCCCATTAATCCCGTAAAAAGAAAGGTGGAAACCATGGCCATGATAAATTTAGACCATCTATCCGCGAATCCCTTGCTGCCGGCCGTTCAAGCCGCCATGATCGAGGCCATCCAAAAAAACTACGGCAACCCTTCCAGCCAGCACAAGATCGGCGATCAGGCTGCCGTGGCCTTGGACAAGGCGAGAGAGTCGGTCGCCGGTCTCATTCATTGTGCCACCCCGAAGGAGGTCGTGTTCACATCCGGGGGTACGGAATCCATTAATCACGCCATCAAGGGCGTGGCCTTTGCCAAGGCGGACAAGGGGAAACATATTGTGACGTCCAATATTGAACACAATGCGGTTCTTCGGACCTTACGTCGGCTAAAAATGATGGGTTATCAGGTGACGTCTCTGCCCGTGGATGAACATGGTCGTGTGGATCCCGGTGATGTGGCCAAGGCCATTACGGATGAGACCATCCTGGTTACGATTATGCACAGCAACAATGAAATCGGGACGATTCAACCCATTGAGGAGATCGCACGTATCACGCGTGACAAGAAGGTCATTTTTCACTCCGACGCGACGGATTCCGTGGGCGTTGTTCCGATGGACGTGCAAAAACTGGGGGTGGATCTCCTTAGTTTCGCCTCCAATACCTTTTACGGCCCCACGGGTGTGGGTGGATTATATGTCCGACGAGGGACCATGATTTGGCCTTTGCTGGATGGTGGCGTCCAGGAAAACAATAAACGGGCAGGCACTGAAAACCTCATCGGAATTATCGGGATGGGCGCGGCGGCGGAGTTGGCGATCAAAGACATGCCCTCCAGGATCACCTACGCCAAGCACCTGAAAGAAAAACTCCTCAGGGAACTCCCCAACCATATTGAGGAGTATATTGTCAATGGCCATCCTGAATGGAGCCTGCCCCATCTGGTATCCATATCCATCAAATACATCGAAGGGGAAAGCGTTGTCCTATTGCTGGATGAAGAGTCCATTGCCGTATCCACACGCTCGGCATGCGCCGCCGGTGCTCTGCAAGCGTCCCATGTCCTGCTCTCAATAGGTCGGGATTTTGCCGACGCCCAAGGAACCATGGTTATCACATTCGGTGAGGACAATACGGAAGAGGACGTGGAACGGTTTTTAACCGTCCTTCAGGTTGCGGTAAAGACCTTGAGGGAGATTTCGCCGCTGTATCAAAAACCAGCGAATTGATCCAATCGATGAAGATCTTACGCGTTTATTAAAGATCTCAGAATCGTCTAAACATGTTTTTCCCCTCACCCGAAACCCGCTTCCCCAGTTTTGGGAGAGGGCGAACCCTTGATCTCATTCGAACCATCATCAACCGGATCAACCTGGCAGGTTGTTTCTTGAGATTCTTTCCCGTCGGGCTGGCGACCTTAAATCGAGTCCCTTCCTAATCCCCCATCCTGGCGAGGTAGTCGTCGTACAAGGTCTCTAGTTTGAGCTTATGTTTGGATTCTTCCTGGGCAAGCATCTGGAATAGTTTTTTATGACTTTCCGTATGTGCCTGATCTCCAAAATCGTTATAGAACCTCAATGCCTTCTCCTCGCGTTTCATGGCCAGCCTCAAGATATCCGCATAGGGCATGCCGGGTTCATATTGGAGATCAACCAGATAATCACTACGCTTGAGATCGGGAATCCTCTCAACCTGATAGTGCTCAATATTCTCTTTTGAAAAATTTTCCAGCATGGCCTGGTGTGTTCGTTCCTCCCTGGAAAAAGATTCAAAAACCGCTTTGGAGCCGGAGAGATTTTCGCGCCGGCTGATGTCTTCATAAAATGCGGCGGCCTCTTTTTCTTTTTCAATCGCGTAGTTCATGATCTCTTTGAAAGATTCAAATTTCATGGGTTTCTCCTTTCTGCATGAAATGGTCGAAACTCCCCATTCTTTTTTGCCATTGAAAACGTCTTCGGCAAGCCGTCATGCCTGCGAAAACCGGCATCCGGCAAGCTTCCCTCGCCCTGAGGGGATATCCATTGCATTGTTACGCCTCTTAGGTTAGCCGCCTCATAATAGAATAAACATAGGGACTTTATGCCTATTCCATATGGAGACGGCTAACCATTACTGAAAACAGGAGATCTTGTCAAACACAGTCAATAGATTATCTTGACGACTGTTCCAACAGTACCGCTACTTTGAAGAGATTATCCGCCCAATCATCCGCAAGGGGATCAGCCACAACTACCTGAGCGCCAATGGCCTTTGCGATAGTTTGGGCGCTCTTCATGGAAAACTGTGGTTGGACAATGACGGCCTTTATCCGGTGCCCTTGTGCATAATGGATGAGATCGGCCAATTCCTTTGGTGAGGGTTCTTTACCCTCCAGCTCAATGGGAATTTGCTCGAGGCCGAAGGCCTCGGCAAAATATCCCCACGATGGATGATACACCATAAAAGGGGCCCCCTCAGGCCTATTCGAGAAAACCGCTTTTATCCGTTTATCCAAGATCTCAAGCTCGCTGATAAAAGCCTTGTAGTTGTCCCGGTATCGATCTTCATATGACGGGTCATTCGCTATGAGGGCCTGCAAAATGTTCGAAGCCTGAATCATCACAAGAGACGGGGACAGCCATATGTGAGGATCTTTGGTTCCTTCGTGATGCTGCTCCGTATCCCCTTCATGCGAGTGTTTGCCCTTCAGGGGAATCTTCTCTATGCCTTGTTCCGTGTGGACTATAGTCATCTCCGGATTGGCATTCGCGAATCGATTGAGCCAGACAGCCTCAAAGGGGACTCCTATGGCAAAGTACATGGATGCCTTGTCCAGAAGAACCATTTGTCGGGGCTTGGGCTCATACGTGGCCGGATTGGCGCCTGGCAGTACCATAACCTCCACATGAACCCTGTCTCCCGCAATCTTATGGATAAAGTATTTTTGTGGGAGGATACTCACCATAACGGTCGCGCGATCCTTTGAAATGCCTGAGGTCGTAAACAATAAGCCGAAAAACGCCGTTAAAACCAGTAGTTTCAGACATGATTTGAATCTATTTTTCATTGATTCGGTCTTTCTGATAAGCGATATCCACCCGGCTGAATGTAACCCATTATCCGAGAAACGGCAACCAAGTTTTCATCTTTCCAGTCATTTCCGGTCAGGATTTTGCGGTATTTCAAATGAATATGGCAACCATGTTAGATCACCACCGGGGCATCTTTTCATTAAGTTCCAGACCCGATGCTTGCAAAATAATCCAAAACAGAATAAGATTCCCGATCCATGAACACCCCTAAAATAGAATAGACATCATTGGTGTCCAAAACAGTTTTCATTCGACCTTATGATTCGTTTAGGCTATTGTTTTTCGATAGCATCCATAACAGGTTTCATTTCAGATTTCTCTTTTTCTAACAATTGTAACAGGTTAGCTCTTTGAAAAATCAAACCAATTGTGGATTCCGTGATCAAGTCACGGAATGACAGCAGCCCAATAGGCTGTTCCAATTACGTC
>JAFGGA010000131.1 GCA_016930835.1 Deltaproteobacteria bacterium | reverse complement strand
CTCTTTCTGGTTCTTCATGTCTCGCCGTTTTTCTGATATTCTCAAAATCAGGTCTTAGATCCATTAGATACTCCTTCCCATTAAAAATCCTAATATCCTTCACACACGGACGTAACAATCGCCTTCAAATTCTCTATCGGCGTGGCCAATGGTATAGCGCATTCATGTCCTATAATGTTAACGCCAGTCTCAATGGCATAGCGGGCCTGAGGAAACGAAACTCCGCAGGCATCCATAAGGTCCTTGCAGACTATGGGGTTGGGTTACCTGCAGGAGGCCGTATGCCTTTTCTCTCGTTGTATAACGCCGCCATTATCAGGTTGTATACTGTTGATTTCAAAATAATTTTTTCACTCCTCCTGATAGCTGACAATAAATATTTACGATCATTTTTCCCTTTCCTCTTTTACTTCAAACAATGATTTAGAATTAAGATCGACTTCCATATTTTTCTCTATTCTCTTTGTCACATCGTATAGGTGATGACGCATTTTTTCCCCTGCTTTTTTGCTATCCTTTGAACTCACAAATTCAAGGATCTTTCTGTGATAGGTAAGAGCGCTTTCAATAGCACCCGGCAGGTGGGATACTTCGGCAATGAATTTATGTAACAATTCCCGTACTGTTTCCAGAAACTTCAAAAGCACACTATTACCGCTCATTCGAGCCAGCTCCATGTGGAACTCGCTGTCAAGCTGAATAAAATTGTCCACATCTCCACTATCAAAAGCAGCTAATTGCTCGTCAATGATTCCATTTAGACCTTCTATGTCATCTGTGTTCGCCCTTATCCCGGCAAGTCGCACAGTTGCCTGTTCTATAACGACCCTTGCTTCAATAAATTCCCGAACCGTTGCGGGCTTGAGTAGAAGATGATCGGAAAGGGATGTCATGTAGCTGGAGGCGTTGGTAATGTTGACGACCGTCCCTACGCCTTGTTTCGTTGTCAGAAAACCCATGACTGTCAATTTATAAATGGCTTCGCGCAGGGTGTTTCGACTTACAGAGAATTGTCTGGCCAGTTCGTCTTGTGACGGCAGTTTGTCTCCAGGTTTCAGTCTGTCCGATAATATCCATTCGTGTAGTATTCTGAAGACCTCGTCAGCAGCACTTGTACGCTTGATCGATTCCATTTTCAACCCCTCACTCGGCTTTGTCAGAACACTTACTTTAGCATCATACTGGGCAGCCACAGTGACAGCCCCGGAAAGGCCACAGTTAAGGCAAGAGCCACAAGGGTCAGCCATAAATATGGCAAGTTGGCACGGTAAATGTGACTCACTGGAATCTCATCTCCGACGACGCTCTTCAAATAAAAGATGGATGGCCCAAAAGGCGGTGAAAGATAGGAGACGTGCATATTCATGCAGAAAACTACGCCGAACCAGACGATGTTAAAACCCAAATCTTCGATGATGGGCACGAACAGAGGCATTGTAAGGAGGACAATGCCGATCCAATCCAAAAACATACCCAAAAAGATCATGATCAACTGCATGCCGATGATTATTCCCCACTTACCAAAAGGGAGGGCCATAACCGTGTTACGTACGAATTGATCGCCTCCGGCCAGGGTGTAAATGCCGATAATTGTCTGAGCTCCGAAAAAGAGCCACGCCAGCATAGCTGAGATCTTGATTGTCTCGTAAAGTGAATTCTTGATCCTATCAAAAGTGAGTCTGCGGTTTATGGCCGCTGTGATTAGTGCCCCCAAACAGCCAATCCCGGCTGCCTCAGATGGGGTGGCAACGCCGGCATAAATTGATCCCAGGACGACTGTGGCCAGAAGTCCCGGCATGATCAGGCCTTTAAGGAGTGCCACTTTTTGCCTAAGGGGCATGTTTCGTTCATCCTCGGGCGCGGCCGGGGCCATCTCCGGGTTGACCCATGTCGAGACAACGATATAGCCGATAAACAGCCCAGCCAGGAGCAATCCTGGGATAATGCCAGCAATGAATAGATCGCCCACTGAAGCGCCGGCGGTCATGGCGTAAACGATGAAGACCACGCTGGGAGGGATCAATGTGGCCATACCACCTCCAGCGCATATGCTACCAAGGGCGATCCGTTCGTCGTATTTTCGCTCCATCATTCCGGGCAGGGCGATCAGACCGAAGGTGACAATTTCGGCTCCAACAATGCCGACCATGGCAGCCATGATTGTGCAGGAAATGATGGTTCCGATAGCCAATCCGCCCCGTAAAGGGCCGGACCAAATATGTACGGCCTTGAACAATTGATCGGCCACACCGGATTTTTCCAGAATGGCAGCCATGAAAATGAACAACGGCACCGCCACCAGTGCGTAATTCAGCATCATTTGATAGACTCGACCTACCATCATGACTATCACATTCGGGCTAAACAGGATCAAGCTGAAAATCATGGCCGTTGCGCCCATGACCCAGGCCAGGGGTAGACCAGTCATCAGTAACACAATAAAGGTGGCCAAGAGTAACAGGGTGATCAGTTCGATGCTCATAACTCATCACCGCCTTTGATCGACAGGTGGAGATCTCGAATGAACTTAGCGGTACCTTGCAAAAGCAACAGGAGGACGCCAACAACCAGGGCCACCTTTATTGGATAGACCGGTGGATCCCATGCAGAACCGGTCGTCTCTCTGACCAGGACCGATTGCCATGTATATTTGGCCGTGGCCCACAAGAACACACTTAGATAAAGGACAAAAAATACGAAGGTTATCGAATCAATGATGGCCCGCTGTCGAGGCGTAAGTCGGCCATAGATCAAATCAATCTTGACGTGTCGGTTATCCTGCAGGGCCCAAGCCGCGCCAAGGACATAGGTAATACCACAGCCGAAGACCATCGACTCGCTGACCCACAGGGTGGGAAGGCGAAAAACGTATCTCATAAGGATCTCGTAAACAACAAAGACGACGACGATCAGGACAAGCCAACTGGCCGCCTTTCCGGTCCAGATGGAAAGAGCATCGATGATAACCAATAGTTTTTTCATGTTCATTCCTTGTGCATTAAGGGAAAGGGAGATCTACGTTCCCCTTTCCCCTGTGCTCATTTCCATTAGCCCACTATTTAATTAGACCCAGATCCCTCAACCAGTCCTTCTGGGAATCTACGACTTTCTTGGTCATGGGGCTCTTTTTGGCGAATTCATCCCAAACTTCTATGGCCACCGCCCGGACCTTCGTCAAGTCTTCATCTGTCCAGGTCAGTGCGGTGACACCCTTGTGTTTCATCTCTTCAACAGCCCTGATATCATCAATTGCAATCCGCTCAATGCTGTCCCAGCACCACTCTCGACAAGCTGTTTTGAGGATCTGTTTGATGTCGTCAGGTAGTTTGTTCCACTCTTTTATGTTGACGGTGAAATCGCCAATCGGCATAGAGTGAAATCCAGGGTAATTGTAGTACTTAGCTACCTGGAAAAAACCCAAACGCTGGTTCATAGACGGAGTGGCCCAGTCAGTGGTGTTAATCACGCCCTTGTCAAGTGCAGAATAAACCTCGCCTCCGGGAAGAACAACCACTGAGGCACCAAGTTTCTGCATCAGCATGGCCGTCATGCCCTGAGGCACCCTCATCTTCAGGCCTTTGAAGTCTTCCATCCTTCTGATCGGATCGGTAGAGACCATAGACTCGACACCCCAGAGCATCCAGCCGACCGTATATGCATTGTAGGGCCTGTACATCTCATTGAGCATCTCCCAGCCGCCCTTATAGTACATCCAGGCATCCTTCTGCCAGGGGTGGGAATAGGCAGCAACCATGTCGCTAATGGCTGCTAAAGCAGGTTCTTTGCCGCTGAAATACCCAGGCCACATGTGCATGCACTGGATGACGTTGTTTTGAAGTGCATCTAGGGCTTCGAATGTCGGCACTATGGCACCGGCAGGATAGGGCGCGATTTCTAAGCGTCCATTGGTAAGGACCTTGATTCTATTGCAGAAATCAACAAAAGTCTTGTAGGTCAACTCTGCCGCGCTCCAAAATACCTGGCACTTCCACTTAATGGGTTTTTCCGCAAATGCGGGGGAAATGAGAAAAATAGAAATGATTGTCATTATGACACATACAGTAAAAATTTTCCTAGTTTTCATTGCAAACCTCCTTAAGTAAAGTTTAGTTGATGGGCAATATGTCCGCCATATACTCGATACTGTAGTATCATTCATTATTATTGAACCCCACCTCCTTTCTTCCTAATTCGTATCGTGTGAGCGTTTTAACTTTAGATTCATCTTTCTCATCAATGTAAATGACAGACATAAACTAATCATTGAATTATTCTATGAGTCAACCACTTAGTCAAGAAAAAACACCGGTGCGGTGCATTTTTAGACATACTACAATTTCCCCTGTTTCGGTCAGATAAAATAAGTGTTAGTCAACCGCTCCTTTTAACCTATTGACTTTTTAATATGGCTGGCCTAATGGGGAATGAGAACTTTTTATTGGAGGTGTTGTATGATAGAAACTATAAGGCAGACTGCCGATTTTCTGGCTTCAAAGATGGTGGAGTCACCCAAGATAGGACTGATTACTGGAACTGGGTTAGGGTCAGTGACAGAGCGTATGACCATTGATTTTCGTCTCCCTTACGAGAAAATCCCAAATTTCCCACAGTCCACTGTTGAGGGGCACAAAGGAATGCTGGTGGCCGGTAAACTTGCAGATAAACCAATCATTGCCCTTGAGGGCCGTTTTCATATCTACGAGGGATATTCACCAAAAGAGATCACCTTTCCGATGAGGGTTATGGCCATGCTGGGCGTTAAAAACGTACTCATATCCAGCGCAGCAGGGGGTCTGAATCCACAGTTTGAGACCGGTGATCTGATGATAGTTACGGACCATATCAACCTGACAGGAACCAATCCGTTGATAGGACCAAATCTCGACATCTTTGGGCCTCGCTTTCCGGATATGACCCAGGTATACAATCCTGACTTAATCAAACTTATCAGAGAAAAGGCGCTGGAATCAGGGGTCTTAATCCGCCAGGGTGTATATGTCGGGCTGGTGGGTCCGAGTCTTGAAACACCTGCTGAGACCCGTTTTTTGAAGATGATCGGGGCTGACGCAGTGGGTATGTCCACGGTTTCAGAGGCCATTGCGGCCGTACACTGCGGCATGGATATCATGGCCATTGTGGCGATAACAAACATGAATTTGCCCGACTGCATGGAAAAAACATCCATTGATGACGTTATCGCCACTGCTAAAAAGACTGGTTCTAAGCTTGCTTGCCTTTGGGAGGGAATTGTTGAGGACCTGAAGGTGTGAAGTCCTTTAGAAAAACTTTAGGATAATCTGGTATTCGATACAAGACCCTCATAGTGAGGTGCATTGACATGCAACATGTTGATATCATAATAAAAAACGGAACCATT
>JAFGGA010000130.1 GCA_016930835.1 Deltaproteobacteria bacterium | reverse complement strand
GGTGAAGACCGGAATCCAGTCTTTTCAAATAGTTACAGGGACTCTGGACCCCGGCTTTCGCCGGGGTGACGACTTTTTACGAGATTGCCATACTCTAGGATTTTAAAAAGCTTGATTCGAACCTATGGATTCCGCGATCAAGTCGCGGGATGACCAGCCTGGTGTTCATCCAGAAACTAACGTTTCTGGATTCAAGCGATCAGCCGTCAGCTCTCAGCGGTCAGCCAAAGCATTTTTATAACAAGTGGTTAGCCGATGGCTGGATGCTGACCGCCTTTCGACCCAGAACTCAAGGCCGATGGGCTGGATGCTCCAGCCAGAAATTGACTATTTCTGGCTGGACACCAGCCTGGTTTTTGGTTACGCGACTGAAAATGATCCCCTCTGGTTTTTTGCGCTGTCATTCCGCGACTTGATCGCGGAATCCAATTGTTTGGATTTAAAAACCTTAGATTGTTACAGAAACAACTGTTTTTGTCATTCCGGCGCAGGCCGGAATCCAGTTTTAAAAAACGATTAGAGATGCTGGACCCCGGCCGCAGTCTATCCCTTACTGGATAAGGGACCGGGGTGACACATTAGAATAGGCCTATTTAAGATGGAAGTCAGCGATCTTCGTTGACCGCTATATTTTTGAAGAACCCATGCTAAACCGTGAGAAGCCTATTTCTTTAACAAGGATTGAAGATATTTCTGAAATGCGATACTATCCTGTTTGGCCATTTCGAGGAATTTTACGCCCATTCCCGCAGGTCGAGCTTCCGTTCCCTCCGCCTTTTTTCTGGCCCACGCCACATGGCACTTGATTTTCATGGATTGAGAAAAACCGGGAAGCTGTAGTCTGAGCAGGAAGGTTTCCCCTTGATCCAAGGGCTTATCCGTCCGGATGAAAAGACCTCCACTATGTGTATCCCCCGTGTAGGCCTTTAAAAAGGTCTGATGATCCTTAAACGTCATGGATAAAACCTTTAAGGTGGTGGCATCGGCTCGAACAGAGAAATCCGTTGTCTGGTCGATCATATTTTTAAACCTTCTGACGACCGCCACCAGAATGGATCTAAACTCCGATGAAAGCTTGTTGAATTCCCGATCCATATAATCCCGATTAATGATCCCCACAGTGGTCGGGCCGATCGCTTGGGCTGAGGCGGATCGCTTGATTCCGCCCAGAAAACTCAGCTCCCCAAAGACCTCCCCTTCCTTTAACGTCTCGATCACATAACGCCTGCCGCCAATGTTCTTTGAGATCTCAACCTTACCGGACAAAACCACATAGACCCAATCACCTGAACTGCCCTCCAGAAATATGACTTGACCGTCTTCATATGTTTCTTCATGAGCTAACGTAAACATTGTGGTTTCCTCCTATCCGATCCCCGGAGACACATCATACTTAGAATGCTATGGCAATATTTATAGCATGTACACGCAAAAAAAAGAACACATTTATGATCCCAAGGTCATTCAATGGTTTTTCATGTAATTTTTCCTTTGGATCATGCCCGTCCAAAACCAATATTCAGGGGTATGTGGATCTCCTTTGAGAGGCGAACAAAATGGAGCGAAACGATAAGCGGAAATGGGCTGAACTTCTCAAAAGGCGCCTCCATCACTCTCCCGGCGGCGGTGGAACCATGTCACTTCAAAGGAGACGCTGCGGTGGATCAGGCGGATGTCCCTCTGCGATGGGATTGAAAAATAAAGAGGCCGTCTCATCTCTGAAACAGCCTCTTCAAAATGAATTTTAAGGCGTCAAGAACAGAGTACCCTTTAAAAAAGAGGTTTTTTTAGGTCTCCGTGACGGTGATGGCTTCTTGATCACATACTTCCACGCAACTTTCGCAACCTAGACATTCTTCCGCATTAACGGGAACTGATTTGCCGTCTTGCATCTCATAAACATCCACGGGGCAGACTTCCACGCATTCTTCGCATCCTTCACATTTGTCATGATCGACAACGACTTCATAACCCATATCTTCTATCCTCCCATATGATAAAAATTTAATAATTCCGAAGAGCTTTTTCTATATAAACAATAGTGCGACTCTCTAAGCTTCAAACCGAAATCTCATTAACAAAGTCGGCTATCGGTGTCAAGCTTTTTTACATAATCTGACCGGTGGAAAAGCCGATCTTTGAACCTAGGCCCCGGCCTCTTCTTTAACGGCCGAAGCCACCTTATAAAGGACGGTAATAATAAAAAACCCCGTCGCCCACACGCCCACCGATATCATGATCTCCGGGAATGTCGGCCAATATTGGATCACCTTTTCAAAGGGATTGATCATGAGACCGCCCACAACGAGACCGAAGCCTTTATCGATCCATGTGGCGATAATAACCGATACACAGGCGACGAGAAGAACGCCCTCTTTACGTCTGGCCGCCGGCACGATTAAAAGGATAAGGGCAATAAACGCGAAAACCGTCGCCGTCCACATCAGAGGCACAAGGTTTCCATCTCCCGTAAAAAGAACGGCGAAGGTATGCATGTGTCCCGGGATCTGACTGTAGAAGGAGGTAAAAAGTTCAAGGATCATAAAAAAGACATTCAGGATAAAGGCATAGGCAACGATACCGCCCAAGGTGCGGATCTGCTCTTTACCGGGATCAAACCTGGTTACTTTTCTCACGATGAGACAGAGGAGAATAAGCAAAGCGGGACCGGATGCAAAGGCTGAACTGAGAAAACGGGCCGCCATAATGGCCGTTAGCCAATAATGTCTCCCGGGGATGCCTTGATACAGGAATGCCGTCACCGTGTGAATGCTGAATGCCCATGGTATGGAGATGTAACTCAAAACCTTGACCCATTTCTGGTATGGGACGCCTTTTCGCTCCGCACTTAAGACATTCCAGCCGATGATGATGTTTAAAAACATATATACATTCAAAACGATAGCATCCCAGAATAGGATCGAAGTCGGATTGGGATGGATCATCAAATTGATAAAACGAGGCAGGTTGCCGAGATCAACAAAAACAAAAAGGAGACAAATGACAATCGCGCCCACGGCCAGAAACTCCCCCAAGATCGTGATCCTGCCGAATGCCTTATAATCATGCAAATAATACGGCAGCACCACCATAACACCCCCGGCGGCCACCCCCACAAAATATGTCAACTGCCCGATATAAAACCCCCAGGACACATCCCGTCCCATACCGGTGACGATCAGGCCTTGAAACCATTGAAGCATATAAAAACCAAAACCCACTCCAATGCAAGCCAGCAAGAAAATGATCCACCCCCAATACGCCTTGCTTCCTTTGATTGCCTTATCAAGCATAATCACCTCATGATACGATATAATATATATTCGGTCCCGTTCCCAGTTCAGCTTTTCGTCTGATGGTATAATGGGAGCGAAGGGCCTCTCTCACGTCCGAGTTCGGATCATCAAGATCTCCGAAGATCAAGGTCCCTTCCTTCAACTGATTGGCCGCCTCGACGCAGTATGGATACTCACCCACAGCAATGCGCTCGGCGCAAAAATTACATTTCTCCACCACGCCCTTTGACCGGGTAGGGTAGTCCGGATTAGTAGGAAAGCCAGGATTGAGATCCGGTGGGGCCTTTCGGGGATCTCCCCAATTAAAGCTCCTGGCCCCGAACGGGCAGGCGGCCATGCAAAAACGACATCCGATGCAACGATGCAAGTCCATCATCACCACGCCGTCTTCCCTCTTCCATGTCGCTTTGGTTGGACACACCCTGCAACAGGGGGGATTATCGCAGTGATTGCAAAGGACGAAAAAATCCTTTTCCAAAAAATGTTCATCCATATAGGCGTTTTCCATCCCCGGAAAAGTATGTTCGTAGGTATCAGACCAATTCCATTTGATCTCCACCCGGGGGTCACCCCAGTCGGGGATATTATGGGGGAGATGACAGGCTTCTTGACAAGCGACCAGGATCTCATGGGTCATTTTGCGCATATCCACGACCATTCCCCATTTTTTCGCGTGGGTCAGGGGAAGATCTTTTAAGGATGCTTCCACTGCTCCAGGGGCCAGCAGTTCAAACGCGGCCTTTCCACCAAACCCCATCATGGTACCGAGGCCGGCGATTTTTAAGAATCTTCTTCTGTCCATACCCATTTATCCATTCTCCTTCGGCTCGATGTGACAATCCCAACAATATGGAACCACACCCAAATAATCATGGCATTGGTCACAAAACTCTTTTTTGCTGGAATGGCAGTCCATACAAGTTACCTGTAAACTTTTATAGTATGTCTTTCCACTGCTGCTTTGGTAATATCTGTCCGCGCTCCGAACCACTTCATCTCGCCATTCATCCAATAACTTCATATGTTGCGTTTTCATAAAAAGTTTGGGTTCGACGCATTGTTCCGCCTTCAAGGCCTTTTCAGCGAGTTTTGGATCAGGTACTTTCGCTGCCTTCCCGACCTGATACCAAGCGGGGAAAAGCAGCAATACCAGAAAGATAATGATTCCAATGATAATCTTAACGCCGTCGTACATCCTTCAACCTCCTCTATGCCTCGGCTCCTTCGGTTTGTTCGGCACCCTCTTCTTCATCCATGTCTTCCATGCCGGGGAGCGGTTCACCCCTCAGATCCGTTGTACGTTTTTTCTCCCCTTCCAGGATCAGGGCATTGGCGACCAGCTCATGAACCCCCGTCACATCTACTTCGGGCACCCAGTATTTCATCAGATCCGGTAAAACCGCCCTGTCAATGGCGCAGATGGTGGCGAGCATATTGACATCATACTTTTCATGGACATATTTGACCGCATTGGCCCTGGGCATGCCGCCCCGCATACGAAGTTCCATGTCCTCCCCGGCATTTAGCCCGGCCCCGCTGCCGCAGCAAAAAGTCTGCTCCCGAATGGTATTCTCGGGCATCTCATAGAAATATTTACAGGTGTTCTGGATCACGTAACGCGGTTCGTCCAGCAGCCCCATACCTCTTGCGGGGTTGCAGGAATCATGGAATGTGATCTTCAGGTTATCATTTCGGCTGGGATCCAGTTTTAATTTGTTGTTTTTGATGAGATCCGCTGTAAATTCTATAATATGGACCATCTTGGTGGACTTGGCGTTTTCAAACTTGGTACCCGTGATGGGTGAAACCGGCTCTTCCAGGAAATCCGCGGGACCGTTAAAGGTATCCATGTATTGATTCACCACCCGCCACATATGCCCGCACTCGCCGCCCAGGATCCATCTGACACCCAGTCTCTTCGCCTCCGCGTACATCTTGGCATTCAACCGTTTCGCCATCTCGTGAGATGTAAAATAGCCGAAGTTACCCCCTTCCGAGGCATAGGTGCTCCATGTAATATCCAGTCCCATGCTTTCCAGATAATGAAAAAGCATGAGGTATCCCATGCAGGTATAGGTTCCCGGATCGGCGAAGACATCACCAGAAGGCGTGATAAAAAGGATCTCCGCCCCCTTCCGATTAAAGCTGGGTTCAAGTCTGATACCCGTGATATCTTCGATATCATCTAAAAAGAAATCAATCATATCTTTATAGGCATGGGGTTGGATCCCCAGATGATTCCCCGTTCTGTAACAATTGGCCACGGGCGCGGATATCCAATCCGTATTCAGTCCTATCAAATTTAAAAGCTCCCGACCAATAATGGTGATCTCCGCCGTGTCTATCCCATAGGGACAGAACACTGAACAACGCCGACATTCCGTGCACTGGAAAAAATAACTCCACCATTCCTTCAGCACATCCTCGGTCAATTCCCGGGCACCGGCAAAGGCCCCCATAATCTTCCCGGCTGTCGTGTATTCTTTTCGATAAACCGATCGGAGAAGCTCGGCCCGGAGCACAGGCATGTTCTTCGGATCACCCCCGCCGATAAAGAAGTGGCACTTATCCGCACAGGCCCCGCAACGCACGCAGATATCCATGAATATCTTCAGGGATCTGAACTTCTCCAGTCTTTCCCTTAGGCCATCCAGGATGATCTTTTTCCAATTGGGAGGTAATTTCCAATCAGCATCGAATGGAGACCATTCTCTGGGATTCGGTAACCCTACATACTCCAGGTTCTTGGGTTTTCCCGCGTAACAGGCAATACCCTGCTTGATCTCTGTGGGGGTATTCATCCACCCCGTTAAGAACGGTGGACTGTGCCGGATCTTTACAAGTTCTTTGGGTTTTGGGACATCTGCCATATCTACTCCTTTTCTGCTTCTTCCGATGAGCCGGTTTTATCCTCCGCCGATTCCTCGGAAATCTTTTCCACCGGTAGACCCGCCTCAACCATTTTTTCTCTGAACTCATCCTCATACTCTTCATAAGTATGGGTTTTAACGGGATAATCCCAGGGATTCACGTGTCTAACCATACGGTTATTATTGGATAGGTTTCTCGTGGGGCTTAAAAAGATGCCCCCCATATGCATCAGTTTGCTGAACGGAAAATAGGCCAGGAGGATGCTGACCAGGAAGAGGTGGATATAAAAAATCGTACCAATATCCTCGGGTATGACCGGATGGAACGTGACCAACCCCATGGCCAATTCCTTAACATTGACCACCGGCACGCTAAACCAATCCGCTCCGAATATAAACTGCATAAAGGCGCCCATGTAGCGCATGAGCACGCCGGTGGTGGCGATTCCGATAATCAAAAAAAGGGGAAAATAATCCGCCGGTAATGAGATGTAACGGGTCTGTGAAATATAAAGTCTTCTTAAAAACAGATAGGTTAATGCCGCCAACAGGACGAAACCACTAATGAGGATGCCCGGTAGAGAAAAGCCTGAGAACGGGGCGATACCCATCTCTAAAAACCCGTCAAGGTTTTCTATCCAATGGACAAAAGCGGGGATAGGTTCCGTAAAGAACCTGAGATGCCTCAATACCACCACTAGAAAGGAATAATGAAAGGCCAGGGCGGCGACCCAGAGCCATTTTTCCCACTCATAGGTGATCCTGTTTCCCTGGCGAAACTCAAGGCTTGTATTTCGAAAAAGTGACCGAAAGAGAAGGACCTCAAAGGCCATCCGGATGATTACACCAAAGGCGTTTGAAGGGTTGTCGATCCGGTTGGGCTTGATCCAGGCCAGTGATTTCTGCTGTCCCGCCGTGGTGGGGATGCGAAAAGGCACCGGCGACCGGGCCCATCCGATGACCCGATATAGAATACCCATAATGAATATGGCAATGGCCGCGTATGGGACAATCACCCCGAAAACAAAGCGCAGGTCCCATGCCCAAACCCCAATCCAGGGAATGAAAACGAGTATACTTACCACGACGATGGAAAACAGGATGCCTAAGATGAAATTCATTTACTGCTACCTCGTATTATATAATGATCTCTCTTTGAGCTAACTAGTGCCCATCCATTAATCCCCCCTCCCTTCGCGGGAGGGGCTAGGGGGAGGGAATTTGGGGGAGTTATGGATGAACACTAACTAATCGGCCGCCACTCCGGTACCTCACAGATCAAACCTTTTTGTCGAAGCAACCCGGACACCTGTTTTTTGGCTTGATCCGCCTTAATTTCATATAATTTTTCACGGTATTTCATATAGATATCAAAGGCCGTCAAGGCCAGATCATCTATCCTGGACTCAAAGCGCAATCGATCTTCAAGGATGTCCTTATGATCCATCTCCTTTTTCAAGACCTCCCTGATGGATCGTTTTAAAAGGAAAATAAAACCAATAGCTTGTGAGGGGGTGAAATCCTGCGTGGCCCTGATCCGTATAATGTTTTCAAGGGCGGGTGAGATATTCTCCAATCCTGCCTCATCACCCCTAAGGAGTTGATCAAAGAGTTTCTCGGTCTCTTCGGTAATGGTCCTCCCGACGGGATTGTCAAACCGATCCGCACGACTCTTGAAAAATCGCTGGGCATCCGGTGGATAGGTCTCAAAAATAAGATCAAGCCAATGTGTGACGATATTGGATCTTTTTTCTAATAGGAGTGTTTCCAGCTTCATGCTTACCTGAACCCGATCTATTGCGACTTGATAAAATCAATATCAATATGGCGGAAAGAAAAATGATGGGATTTCGATTGAAAACCCGCTAAGTTCATTCAATATGCTTTAATGCTTATGGGGGTTGGAATATAGGCAAATTGTGAATTCCTGTCAAGTTATTTATTTCACAAACAGGACCTTCTAGCGCGGCCATGTGATTGACGGCGAGTCTGTTTTCATCTAAGATGGATGCATTCATGTGCCCTGCTCATTACCGCATCGAATGCCGCAAAGGAAACGACATAGAGAGGCATGGTGGATTTTTACGGCACTCATAAGGATAAGGAAAATGATCCCATCAACAGAAGAATGTTTCAGATTTATGGATCTCTATGGAATGCTCGATCATATCAGGGACCATTCCATGATGGTGGAAAAAATCGCCCATATCATCGCTCTGGGCCTTCGGGAATCCGGGTTACCTCTATCCATTCGTCTTGTGGGGGCGGGTGCGCTGATGCATGATATCGGTAAGACCCCATGCCTGAATACCGCGAAAGATCATGCGGCCAAGGGAAAAGAGATCTGCCTCCAAAACCATTTGGATGAGATCGCCGAGATCGTCAGTGAACATGTCACGCTCCGGCAGTATCATCCCAACGCGGATATCACCGAAAAGGAGGTCGTCTATTATGCCGACAAGAGAGTCAAACATGATCAGGTGGTCAGCCTTGAGGAGCGCCGGACGTATATCATCGAGCGTTATGCAAAAGGGAATGAAGAACTCCTCTTGTTGATCGAGAGGAATTTCGATATTTGCAGGGAGATTGAAAAAAGGATCTTTTCCAGATTGGATTTTGAACCCGGACAACTTGCCGAAATGGTAAAATAATCATGGCGTACTGATGCGCCCCTTGAATATCTCTTCTATCTGTTCTTTCAAGGCGTAAAGGTCAAAAGGCTTTTTTATGCAAACCGTGGCCTCGGCCTTTAGAATATCATAGGCTGCGTCGGTTCCCGTGATCGCGATAACCGGCATGAATGGATATTTATCCTTGATCTTCCGCGTCAACTCGAGACCGTCCATTTCGGGCATCATATAATCCGTGATAATGAGATCATAGGATGCATCTTCCAGATAATATACGGCTTGTACCCCGTTTTCCGCGGCATCAACCTGGTAACCATCATATTCTAGGGCGGAAGCAAGCAATATTCTGATCGTCTTATCATCCTCAACCAGTAAAATACGCTTCTTTGACATCGATATCCTCCTCTCTCAGACACCAAATACAACTATCACGATAGTAATGTCAACCCAAAAAAGACTATCATGGGTTGTTAGACTTTTTTCCCATATGATGTGATAAGGGGCTTGAATCAAAATGACATGGATGTCATGGTCGGAAAGAAGGTACGCTTGATTGACAGGAAGATCGGTCAAAAAATTCGAGAAATAAGGAAGGCATGGGGCCTTTCTCAGATAGAATTGGCTGAGAGGGTCGGGATCTCTTTTCAGCAGATCCAAAAATATGAAAAAGGTTCTACCAGAATCTCCATGATGCGATTACAACAGGTCGCGAATGCCCTTGGCGTCCCGATCACCCGCTTTTTGGATGAGGCGGATACCGCCTCACATGTATCGGACCCAAAAGCCGGCTACTCCATCAACCTCAAAACCTCGGAAGATTTTCAACCTCTTACAAAAGATGAGGTTACTCTCCTGAAACTCTTCCGAAAAATTAAAAATCGCAAGATACGACAAGGAATCATCAAACAGCTACGGGGTGCTATTGAGCTGGAAACACCGGAATGAAGCTCCCCACCTCAAGCGATGGGGTATCAAGCGGAATTGCTCCATAGCCAACCCGCCTTCGCTGTTCAAACCACGGCACGGTTCGCCTTACCATCCATCTCCGCCGCAAACCGCGGGTATTCTGGCGAAGACGAATAACAGGTCTGGGATGAATTTTTGATCCAACCTTCCCCATAATCAGCTCGTCTGCTCACTTGTTGAGGGTCTCGCAAAAAGTCGTCACCCCGGTCCCGTATCCAGTACGGGATAGACTGCGGCCTGGGTCCAGAGACCATCTAACTATCTGAAAAGACTGGATTCCGGTCTTCGCCTGTCTGCGTGCGAACACGCACAGACAGGCCGGAATGACAAAAATGCGTAATTTCCGACTTTCTACGAGAACGAGATCGTCAATATTATTTTTCTAGCCAAATTATGAAAATTTTCCTAATGCCCACCCATCTATTCCCCCCTCCCCTTGCCCCTCCCGCAAGGGGAGGGGATAAAAGTTTGCCCCCTCCCGCAAGGTGGGGATAAGAGTTTGGTCCCTCCCGTAAGGTGGGGATAAAAGTTTGCCCCCTCCCG
>JAFGGA010000129.1 GCA_016930835.1 Deltaproteobacteria bacterium | reverse complement strand
TGGCGGAGGGAGTAGGATTCGAACCCACGGAGCTTTCGCTCAACGGTTTTCAAGACCGCCGCCTTAAACCACTCGGCCATCCCTCCGTAAATCTCGATCCATCCCGCTGGCGTAACTTGAGAGAGTTAATATAACACGCAAGGGTCGATCCGTCAAAACCTTTTCATTTAGAAAAATCAACCATTCCTTTCCGCATCAGATGAATGGTCTTTGCATAATCATCACTATGAAAAATAGCCGACCCGGCCACAAACACATCAGCACCAGCAGATGAGACGGTATGTACGGTCTCCGGATTAATGCCGCCATCGACCTCGATCTCCATATCCAATCCCTTCTCATTGATAATCTCCCTCAATCTTTTCACCTTGGGGACCACCTCGGGAATAAACTCCTGTCCCCCAAAGCCCGGATTAACGGTCATGATGAGAACCATATCCAGATCGTTGAGTACATACTCAATCATTTCTAAAGGGGTCGCCGGATTAAGGGATACGGCCGCCTTCACACGATACTTTCGAATGAGTTGTAGAGACCGATGCAGATGATTTACGGCCTCGACGTGAACCGTGATAATATCCGCGCCCGTTTCCACGAACTCACCGATAAATTGATCGGGATTGGAAATCATCAAGTGAACATCCAGGGGTAAAGTGGTGACCTGTTTCACGGCTGCCACAATCATGGGACCGATGGTGATGTTGGGGACAAAATGGCCGTCCATTACATCGATGTGGATGTAATCGGCACCTGCCTTTTCAACGGCCTGGATCTCTTCTCCAAGTCTTGTGAAATCCGCAGATAAAATTGATGGCGCTATCTTTCCCATGGCCGCCTCCGTCTGTTATATTATAGGTTTGAAAAGATTACTTGTTCATATCGTACTCGGACGGATTTACCCCTTAAAAAAAAGAGCCCCGAAAAACCCATCCATTTGATGAACATGAGGGAATGTCCTAAAAAATCCTTGATCATTGACCAATTTCTTCCCCCAGTCCGGCATATATTCTCTGAGATCCTTAAGCGTCAAGGCTTTATGATGTCCCAGAAGATCCATGGCAACATCTTCATTTTCTTCTTTGGAGATGGTGCACGTCACATAGAGCATATATCCCCCTTTTTTTAAAAAAGAGGCGGCCTGACTTAAAATGGATTTTTGCATCAAGGCCAATCGTTTGATGTGATGCTCATCCCTATTCCATTTTCCATCCGGATGCCGGGAGAGTACGCCCAATCCCGAACATGGGGCGTCTACAATGATTTTATCAAATAAACACCGAAATGAAAACGTCCTGGATGCGTCTCCAACAAGAGGCAAGATGCTTTTGATTCCCAACCGATGAGCGTTTCGGCCAAGATTTATCAATCTATCTAGGTTCTTGTCAAGCGCTACGATCCTCCCATGATCCTTCATCACCTCCGCTAGATGGGTCGACTTTCCGCCCAGCCCCGCACCGACATCCAGTATGCTCTCTCCGGGCCTCGGCCTGAGAAGGTGGGTTACGATCTGTGCGGCCTCGTCCTGGACCTGGAAAAATCCTTGTCTGAAGGAAGGCAATAGATCGATCCTTCCTTTGAGATCTTCAAGTATAACACCATCCGGAGAATAAGGAGCGGGTTTTCCAACAACCCCTTCTTGTGCGATCTTTTTTATGAATCCTTCCCTATCCATCTTCAGCGTGTTGACCCGAATGGTGATGTTGGGAACTTGATTCTGGGATTGCATCAGGTTTTCAGCCGTTTCCACCCCGATTTCATGTATCCATTTTCTAACCAACCACTCAGGGTAAGAATGGGTAATAGATATATATTGGACAATATCTTCGTCCCGATCCGGAAATGTGATGCCCCCCTTCTCTCTACAGATTTGCCGCAATATGCCATTTACGAAAGGAGCGCCATGCCGCGTGCGCTTATCGGCCTTGGCCTGTTGAACCGCCTCATTCACTGCGGCTGACTCGGGGATCCTTCCCAGAAAAAGGATCTGATAAAGGGCTATGCGAAGGATGTTCAGAACATGGGGATCTATCTTTCGTAAGGAGAGATCCGCGAACTGCTCAATGATCCAATCCAGCCGAAGGCGCCAGCGCAGCACACCCTTGACCAGTTGATTCAGAAAAGAAATATCTCTTTGATCCAGGGTCGGGTGACGATGAAATATATCATTCAAGATTTCATCGGAATAAGCGGGCCTACGAGCGGACTTGTTTAGCGCCTGCAGGGCTAGAGTCCTTGGCTTTGCTGGCTTCATGGCCTAAAAAAGTGATTACTCCCCTTTCAACAAGTTCAAGATCCACATCCGTGTCATAGCAGGGACCAAAAGGGCGTCGATTCAAGACACCGAAAACAGGAATGGGATAGCTATCTTGGATGCCACTGGTGAGATCCCGTTCACATGCCACCGCAACGATGATTTCAGGTCTGGTCTCCACAACGATTTTTCTGGCCAGCGTACCGCCCGTTGCAACGGAGATCTGGGTTCCATATTTTTTGGATATTGCTAAAAGATCTTTTATTTTACACTTACCACAGGCCTTGCAGTTTGCCACATTCCCGGTAATCCTTACAGGGCATTCGTGATTTTGGAGACAATGAGGGAGCAAGATAAGGAGCTTTTGCGGTTGGACTTGTCTTGCCTCGGCCAAAACCAATTGGTTGTTAATAGCCACAAAAGACCTTCGCACGGATTCCTTGCTGATTCCCAAGGCTTTCCCGACCAACACCAGCATCGGTAAAAGGAACCGGATCACCACGCCGCGAATACGACGGTTAAAAAAAAGATTCTTTCCTCTGATGATCGTAAAAACAAGGGTCAGAGCACCTCCAATAAGAAAAAGAACCACAAAGGCAAAGACCATGGCCATGACCAAAGGAAGTTTCGGATGGATATTGCTGAAACCCACAAAAGGCACCCACCAAAGAACCACGGCTAAACCCACCAACAAGATACAGGTGAGCAGCAAAAGAATAATAAAGGTCCGCTTCTCCGGTCCTTGATTTCTTTTCATGTCATTTTTATTAATGGGTAATGAATAGATGGTATTCAATGCTTAATCCCTTGCGTATTATCCCAAAATCGTACCGTCAGGTAGAGAGAACCCCCTTAAAAAATCTCGAGACGAGAGCCTTTTCTTGCCCGGATATTGCACCTCCCCGATTTCCAGGGCACCATCTCTCGTCTCCACCGCGAGGCCTGACTCCATATCATGTCGAACCCTCCCCGGCACTAGGTCATTGGAAAATTTTTTGGACGGCCGGGGGGAAAATAATTTGATGTGATTATCCCCAAAGATTGCGTATGCGCCGGGTCGTGGATCAAGTGCGCGAATCAAACCGGAAACATAATCGGCGTCCTTTGTCCAATCAATGTGCGCCATGCCCTTATCTATCTTCGGGGCATAGGTCGCCTTCGAATGATCCTGGGGTTGTTCATCCAGGATACCCGCCGCTATTCTTGATAGGGCTGTTATGATCAGGTCTCCTCCCAGCAAGGCCAATCGGTCGTGTAGTTGTCCGGCCGTTTCATCTTCTTTGATCCGAACGGCCTTTTGAAAAAGAACCGGCCCGGTGTCCAGACCCTCATCCATATGCATGACGGAGAGCCCGGTCTGAGGCTCATTATGCAATATGGCCCACTGTATGGGCGCGGCGCCTCTGTATTTGGGGAGGAGTGATGCATGGATATTGATAGCCTTCCAAGTCGGTATCTCCAAAAGGCTTTTCCGTAGAATCTGGCCAAAGGCGACCACAATGATGATATCCGGTTCCTGGGCCCGGACTCGGCTGCAAAAGGCCGGGTCCGACACCCTTTCAGGTTGGAGCACCTCAATACCATGTTCAACGGCTAATTCCTTAACCGGTGAGGCCGCCAGATTTTTGCCTCGCCCTTTTGGCCGGTCTGGTTGGGTGACCACCGATAGGATATGATGTCCATTTTGGATGAGAGCCTTTAATGTCGGAACGGCAAAATCAGGAGTTCCCATGAAGATTATCCTCGGATCTTCTGGAAAATCCTTGTAAAAACCCGATGTCATGATGGTTTCTTCATCATTTTTTTAAGTTTTTTATTATAAAGAGTCCGCTTTAGGGGGCTGATATGATCGATGAAAAGGACTCCGTTTAGGTGGTCGATCTCATGTTGTAAGCATATGGCCAAGAGGCCTTCCGCCTCGATATCTAACGGGTTGCCGTCTCGATCCACACCCCTGACCTTCACCTTTGCCCGCCGTTTGACCTCCGCTGAGAAATCAATCACGCTTAAACATGCCTCTTCATAGACCACATCTCCTTCCGCCAGGACAATTTCCGGATTAATCAGGACGGATAGATTCTTTGCACCATTCTTGGGAGAGAGGTCATATACAATGAGTCGTTTGGATAAGCCCACTTGAGGAGCCGCCAACCCGATACCTGGGGCCTTATACATCCTTTCGCCCATTCCATTGATCAGGCTTTGTGTGCCCCCATCAATATTTACAATGGGTTCGGCCTTAGCCCTTAGTATAGGGTCCGGATATGTATATATCTTTAAATCATCTGCCATCACTGTTTCCATAATGTGTAAAATTCGGCCTTATTATTCATTTAAGTTGTTGTTTTTCAATATTGTCCATAACAAGATACCTTTACCCTTGATCTTTTGTAACAACTTAGGTTTTTCTAAATCCAAACGATTGGATTCCGCGCCAAATTTTTCAAAAATCTAAAATGATACAATCTTTTTTGTATGTTAAGCCACCAGCACCTTCGAAAACTGTTGTTGAACAAGCATGATCCGTCTTATTCGTGCATTATGAAAACACGATAAAGGTATCGTATAGGTGAGCATCAAACCGGATCATTAAACGATAAATCAGAACACCAATATTGAAATATTAATTTCTCCGGATAAATAAATCAAGGCATTCATTCAATAAAACATGCTTGACATTTTTAGACCTCCAACCTATTCACATAATGCTATGAAAAATATTATTCATTTTCTCTTTGAAGTAGGGATGCTCAAAAAGACACCCAGAACCGGGTACCAGTTTCTCGGCTCCGGGGAGGAATCCGTTGCGGAACACTCCTTCCGCACCGCCGTGATTGGCTATATCCTCGCCAAAAAAGAACCCGAAGCCGATACCTATAAAACGACCCTCATGTGCCTGTTTCACGATCTTCACGAAGGCCGAACAGGGGATCGAAATTATGTGAATAAAAAATATGTACAAGCTGATGAAGAGCGTGCGATTCATGACCTAGCCCGAAATCTCCCATTTGGTGACGAGATTATGGGGCTTTGCCGGGAATTTAACACTTGCGAAACCATCGAGTCCCGTCTTGCGAAAGACGCCGATCAATTGGATCTCATCTTGGAGTTGAAGAACCAGCAAGACCTGGGGAATAAGTATGCCAAGGAATGGCTTCATTATGCCGTTCAAAGATTGATCACCGAAAACGGCAAAAGAATAGCGCAAGAAATACTTGAGACGGATAGCACGGATTGGTGGTTTGAAAAAAAGACCGAACTTTGGGTGAATCATTCTGAAAATCATAAAAAGACCAGATAAAAATTCTTTTCAACTTCGCTCCGGAACGGTGATGAAGGCCTGCATCATTTTCTCGCTGCTTTTTCACATCCTTTTTGTCTGGACATTTCAAAAGGCATTTCCCTTACAATGGAATATGGAAGAAGTCCGTACGTATCAAGTGGAACTGATCCGACCTCCGGTTGATGATATCGATACCGAAGAACTCTCCAACATGCAAATGCGGGATATGGACCAGGAAGAGGTGCCCCCCCAAGCAATCATGCAAGATACCATATCCCTTGATACCAAAGATGAGCGATATATTTCCTATGCCGGGCTCATTAAACAACAGATTATGCACCACTGGAGATATCCCCCAAAAGCCAAGGAATACTTGATAGAAGGAGACTTGGTGGCGTTTTTCAGCCTCAACAGGGACGGAACCATGATCCAGGTTTCCATCCTGAAGGCATCCGGCCATGATATCCTGGACAATGAGGTGATCCGGGCCATCAAAAGTGCGGCCCCTTTCTCTCCTTTTCCCTCATCCATCCAGGTGAACCGTTTGAACATCAAGGCAAACTTTGATTACCAGTTGACTGCAGGGAGGTAACCCGCACATCTCATCCAGACATGATTCATATACTTCACATACACACCATGCCCATCATCAGCGGATCAGGCATCAACACCTTTATATCCATGAATGGAATGGATAAGGTTCGATACCGCGTGGCGCTGGCTTGCGCCCCTGGTGGACCTTTGTTGGATCTGGTCCGGAACCATGATATGGGTGTCATCACTTTTACCCGCATGACCCAGCCGGTTCATCTCGTCAAGGACCTGTGGACACTCATCGAACTCACCAACTATCTAAAAAAACACCATTATGATATTATACACACCCATAATTCCAAGGCCGGCTTTTTAGGCCGGTTGGCCGGCAAAAGGGCCGGCATACCGGTCATCATCCATACGGTCCACGGCTTTGCCTTTCACGATCAAGAGCCTTTTTGGCGGCGGACCCTATTTCGAGTACTAGAGCGGGCAGCGTCGAGATGGTGTGATAAGATGATCTTTATTTCCCAGCCACTTATTGATTGGGCCTTGAAGGAACGTATCGTCGGAGCTGAAAAGATCGTCAGGATATACAGCGGTATAGATTTGGGTCAATTTAAGCCGGTCTCGGAGGAGGCAAAAGCGGATATCCGGAAGAAATGGCGGCTGAATTCCGATGATGTCGTCATTGGCATGGTCTCCAAGCTCTGGGATGGAAAAGGCCACGGTGTTCTGATCAAGGCATTTAAAGATATTAAAAAAAATATATCCAATGCCAAATTGATCATTGTGGGAGAAGGTTATCGCCAAGATAGCCTTAAGACAATGGTCCATGGGTATGGGTTGGATGATTCGGTCATCTTCACGGGGTTTCTAATGGATGTCTCGGAAATCATGGCGGTATTTGATGTATCTGTACTGCCGTCCTTTTTTGAGGGTATGGGTCGCGTCCTTTTGGAATCTATGGCCATGGGCAAACCCGTCGTGGCGAGCCGCGTAGGCGGCATCCCCGAGCTGGTGGAAGATTACGTAAACGGTTTACTCACCCCTCCCGGAGACGTCATTGGACTCTCAAAGGCCATTCAAGAAGTATTGAAAAACAAGGACCTGGCCGTTCAAATGGGAGAAGAGGGGAGAAAAAAGGTCACGGAGCGATTCAGCGCCCCCATGATGGTCAAGGACATAGAAAAGGTATATTTAGAGTGTCTGAAGAACAAAGGTATCCAGTATGATTTATAAGATCATTGTTCAGACGATTATTGGTATATTGCTGATTGTCCTCATCCAACCAATTGTGAAGATGGCGTTTTTTAATGCGGGCCTACGGTGGCAATATATTTTTGCTTTTTCTTTTTTGACCACCTGCTTTATCACGCCCCTTTGCCGCTTTGCAGCTATCCGGTTCAACATCTTGGATAAACCGGATTGGCGAAAAATCCACGATCAAGCCACACCGCTTTTGGGTGGTGTGGCTGTTTATATAGCCTTTACCGCCGCCATCCTACTCAACAACATTTTTCTCCACGGTATGATGTTCCTGCTTATTGGGGCCAGCCTTATCTTTTTGATCGGCCTTTGGGATGACATTCGGCCTGTTCCCGCGATCTTAAAATTCATCCTTCAGATCCTCATATCGCTTTTCGTCATTATCTCCGGGGATATTCAACTGACCTTTTTCTATCAATCCTCCTGGGCGCCGTTAATGAATATCCCCCTTACGGTTATATGGATCGTCGGTCTCACCAATGCCCTGAACTTCTTTGATGGGGTGGACGGCCTTGCGACCACCCTAACCATTATTGCATCTCTCTTCCTGGGTATGATCGCTTTTAAGACCAATCAACCCGCTCTGGGCTGGTTGACGGTGGCCTTAATGGGTGCATGTATCGGTTTCATGCCGTTTAATTTCCGGTTCGGCCGGTCCGCGCTCCTTTTTTTGGGGGATGCGGGCAGCACGTTCTTGGGGTTTACCCTGGCGGGTTTAGCGGTATTGGGGACATGGTCCAATACCAGCCATTTTGTCTCTCTTACCGCGCCCGTGCTCATATTCGGTGTGATGATCTTTGATATGATCTATGTCAATCTCTCACGTATCAAGAATCGTCAAGCAAAGAATTTTGTTGAACTTTTAACCTGTGTCAATAAAGATCATCTCCATCACCGGTTGATCTTTATGGGATTCGCCCGAAAAGAGGCCGTCTATATCATTGCCATCATCTCCACATGCCTGGGTGTGAGCGCCCTCATCATTATGAACCAGCGATTTATTGAAGCGGCCCTCGGGCTCTTCCAGGCGGTTTTGATATTGGGGCTGGTGGCGGTTTTTATGCTGAAAGGGCGTGAAAAAATACCCAAAGAGGGGGATCGCCGGATCTGGCGTCGACGGCGTGAGGATCGATAGATTCGGGTTTTATTGAAACGAAAGGAGTGAATAATGCTTATTCATCAAAGACCTTTATTCATCGGGCTTTTGGCTCTCATATTCATCAGCGGTGCGGTTTTTAACGGGGACTGCGAAGAGGAGATCTCGAATGATGCTGTGCATCATTTCAATCAAGGCAATGCCCATTCCGACAAAGGGGAATATGATCTGGCCATACAGGAGTTTGATAAGGCCATTGAGATAAACCCAAAGTATGCCAAGGCCTATATCAATCGGGGTTTGGTCTATAAAGACAAAGGGGAATATGATCTGGCCATAAAAGACTGGAGCAAGGCCATCGAGATCGATCCAAACCATCTTGAGGCTTATATCAATCGCGGGACTATCTATAGCATCACCGGCAAGAATGATTCAGCCATAAAAGACTGGAGCAAGGCCATCGAAATAGACCCAACCGATGTTAAGATCTATATCAATCGGGGCAATATCTATTTTGAAAATGAACAATATGATTCGGCCATAAAAGACTGGAGCAAGGCAATCGAGATGGACCCAGCCAATGCTAAAGTCTATATCAATAGGGGCCTGGCCTATAGGGAAAATGAGCAGTATAGGGCAGCCATACAAGACTTCACCAAGGCCATTGAAATAGATTCAACCAGTCCGATGGCCTACATCAATCGAGGTTTTGTATATCTCGTCAAATTTCAGGACAAAGGAAAAGGCTGTTCGGATATCAAACGCGCCTGTGAACTGGGGGAATGCGAAAATTATGATATCGCCAAAAAAGAAGGCTACTGCAAATAGGTCGATCCTTTTCCCATTATCTTTCCATAATCAAGGAAGGATCATACCTTCCTGAAACCTTCTCTGGGCGTTTTTTGTCTCACGCTGGACATTTCCGGACAGATAGGTCGTCAGCTCACCGAGTGATACGGAATCATCCTTATTGTAGTCCGCATCTTCATTTAACCCTTCCCGCAAAAAAAAGGTAAATACACCGTGTCTTCCGCCAATGCCCCTAAAACCTTTCAATCAGTTTTTCGATCAAAAACGTACTCTCTCTCATCGCTTGTTCACTGAAAGAGCCGAACCACCCTGCTATCTCACTAAACTGTCTATTAAATTCCTCCTTATCGCCCTTTTCCACCATTTCAATACTTTCACCCATGGATAG
Organism: Deltaproteobacteria bacterium; assembly: GCA_016930835.1. GTDB lineage: Bacteria > Desulfobacterota > DSM-4660 > Desulfatiglandales > HGW-15 > JAFGGA01. Next base: position 8,339 of record JAFGGA010000129.1, on the reverse strand, counting down.
TATGTAGTCCTTCAGGAGTCTAATCCTTTCGGGGGAAGCGAATATGATTCCAGAGTATAGGGCGGGATCCTGCGCGAAAAGGCGTCCAACCATCCCCAGTTCCAACCTGTATATGGGGCTCGAGAACTCGAGAGAACGAAAAAGATCAACCTTATGCCTGAAAATAAAACGGCCAAAGGCAAAGGTCGCAAAATGTCTCAATGCCTGAACAACAGCCATAATATGATCATGTTCATCTTCGGTGGATTGAACCATTACGGCACCCCATTCGACAAGCTGGTCTATGATCCATTTGCATGCGTCAGCATCCCTTCCAGGCGTTGCTACAATAATCTGCTTATCCATTGTTGATGTTGTGGGACCGAATAGAGGATGAATACCAAGCACCGGACCTTTATGTGACTTGAGCATCGCTTGGAGAGGCGCCTTCTTAATACTCGTGAGGTCTGCCAGCACGCAACCCGCGGGGAGGAAGGGGCTTATTTTCTCAATAACGGAAACCGTTGAATCAATGGGCACACTGATCAGGGCAAGATCAATATCTCTGCACAGTTCTTCAACCCTGTTCCAGTCACGGCTGCCCATCACCCTGACATCATAATCCGATTTAATGAACCAATCCTTGAAATAACTGCCGATTCCGCCTGTCCCTCCCACGATCAGGACAGTCGCACCGGGCCTTATTCCATTTTTGGATATCGAATCCGTCTGTTCAAGACGTGACTGCCTCAGTATGGTCCTGAAGATCTCTTCCAGGTAATCCGGATCAAGGTTTCTATCCGCACCCAAGAGGCGGCGCCTTGAGATCATATCCTCTTCCCTTGTGGGATGACGTACAGGCATATGGTGCTTTTTTTTAAAATCAATGATCCGCTCCACTTCCGCTTGTCTTTCCGCCAGGAGATCAATCAGCTCTTTATCAATTTCATCAATCCTGACACGAGATGCCTCCAATCCGCTTTTCTCTTGAATATCCATTTGTTCTCTCTTTTATTGTATCAGTCCCCTTCCATGAAGGAATGGGCATGTGAGCAGTCCACGATAATGGATCCCCTGAGATTGTGCTTCTTCAAAAGCCGAATTTCATTTACTCTGCACACCAATGATCTAACATATTATTTTTCATTGCGCCATCCATGCCAATCAAAAAAATGACCTAATCATGCATAGACATCAAGACCTTGATTCATTGGGCTTACGGCTCTCCTACCCCTAAGCGGCGCGGTTGTTATTAACTGTCTCATAATTGTCCACACCTTCGTCATTCCGGCCTGCCTGTGCGTGCCAGCACGCAGACAGGTGAAGGCCGGACTCCATGGGCTTTTCAGCACGACGAACCGTAAACACTATTTTGAGACTGTTAATAACGGCGACTGCGAAGAAGGGATCTCGAATGACCCTGTGCTTTTTGGTCCAACCTATATTTTCATGAAATTGGCTAAGCGATTTTCCCACAAAACGTCCCATGGGCAAGATTGACTTGACACACAATGTACCCCTCTTTACACTCAAACAGTAAAAAGGGAAATGAGATTATCTTTTCACCTCACCAAGCATGGCTTCATGCCGGCGGATGGGGGCGCAAAAGAGGATGGAAAAACGAGCCGGAAAGCCGGCCTTTAAGGAGCATGAAAGATGAACCAACGATGTTATTTTTTTATTATTTTCATTGTCTTTTTTCTATTGATGATTACCAGCGGCAGTATCTATTCTTCTGATAAGCCGGAAATTTTCGTGCAGTTGGGGCACACCAGTGGAGTGGGTGTCATCGCCGTTACACCGGACGGGAAATATGCGGTTACCGGTGGCGCGGATGCGCTCAAGCTTTGGGATGTCGCTGTTGGTCGAGAGATCCGGACCTTCAAGGGGCATACGGAGCCGGTGCTGTCGGTGACGATCAGCCCGGATGGTTGTTATGTGGTATCGGTAGGCCGGTCCCTCTCCGGTGATCGTGAAAGCAACTGTATCCTCTGGGACCTGAAGACCGGGCAAAGGATTCGCTCATTTATAGGTAATGCCGGGGCGGCCTTGTCCGCGGCCTTTAGTCCGGACGGCCGATACCTGATTACGGGAACAGAAACAAAGGGATCTGTCTGGGTGGAAGAAACCGCCAGAGAGAAGACCATCCGGGTCTGGGATGTGTCCACCGGCAAGGAAGTATGGTCACTGGGGGAATGGAATGACGTGAATGTCTTGGCTGTTACCCCGGACGGCAGGAAGGTGGTGGCCAACGGACCGGGACATACCCTCAAGATCTGGGAACTGGCTACGGGTCGGCAGGTACGGACCTTTGAGGGGCATGCCAGGACGATTAATGCCATAGCGATCAGCGCCGACGGCAAACGTCTCATCTCGGCCAGCGATGATCATACCGTTCGAGTCTGGGACCTGATCAACGGACGGGAGATTCGCGTTTTCAAAAAGCATGGCAATTACGTCAAAGCGGCGGCCATCAGTCCGAATGGGGAATACGCGATCTCAGGCGGGTGGGATGATACCCTTCGATTCTGGAATGCCGTAACCGGCAGGGAACTGACCAAGCCGGCGAAAGGACGTCATTGGATTACAGCGGCAACCGTAACACCGGATGGCAAACAGGTCATCTCCGGGGACTCCTTCGGAACCATCAAGCTCTGGGATTTGAATACCGGCAATGAGATTAAGACATTGAAAGGATATGCCAACCCCGTGGGCGCGATTTCGGTTGGTCCGGATGACGGACAGGTCATCTCAGCGGGTTTTATGCGCCCCACGCTCAACCTTTGGGACATCGAAGGTGCGCGTAAGATCAGGGCCTTTGAAGGTTATTCCGGTTCCGGTCGGTTTATCGCCGTCAGTCCGGATGGGCGGCACATCCTGCTTCAGAACGGTGATATAACCCTTACCCTCTGGGAAACAGACGGCGGCAAGCCCGTCAAAACATTATATGGCGGTTTCGAGCTCTTTAATGCAGCTGCGTTTCATCCTGATGGCCGGTGGGTCATTGTCGGGGGAAACGAGCCGCAACTCAAGATGTTTGATGTCACGGCTACTCCCAGCGGTGCGGTGGCGGGTGGGGTTATCAAAGATTCCCCGGCGGAAAGAGCAGGGCTCTTAAAAGGAGACATTATTACGGCCATTGACGGCGCTCCCGTGACCGTGTGGAGTGATTTTGTCGGGGTGGTTCAGAAAAACCCCGGCCAAAAATTGAACTTTTCCGTCAGCCGGGATGACCGGGCCTTTGAGGTGGCTGTCACGCCGGACTCCGTGAAGGTGGATGACCAGGAAGGAAAAAAACAGACCGTGGGCCGCGTGGGCATCAGCCTGAAGGATACCAGCATCCGGGTCTTTAAAGGGCATACCGGAGATATCACCTGTTTAGTGGTCACCCCGGACGGCCGGCATGTCGTTTCCGGAAGCAAGGATAAAACCCTGAAGATGTGGGAGGTGGAGACTGGTCGGGAGATTCGAACGTTCAGGGGGCATGCGGGGGAAATTAAATCCGTAGCTATCAGCGCGGATGGCCGGTATGCCGTTTCAGCGGGCAATGCGTTTGGCGGGGACGATCCTATCCGGCTTTGGGATTTGGGGAGTGGAACCGAGATCAGGTCATGGGGGACATCTCTTTCAAAATTTTCATGGATCAATGCCGTTGCTTTCAGTGGAGACGGTCGTTATGTCGTATCAGGCGGCAGTGACGATGTTTTGCTACTATGGGCCGTGGATAGCGGCGATGAGGTCGGTATATTGGAAGGACACACAGGCTGGATCCATTCCGTGGTGGCCACTTCGGACGGTCGGTATATCCTGTCCGGAAGTCTTGACGGCACCACCCGCGTCTGGGACGTATCCGGCGGCCGAGAGGTGGCCCAACTTGTTGATTTTGAGGATGGTGAATGGATCGTCATCACCCCGGAAGGATATTTTAACGCCTCCCCGAACGGCGACCGATATTTAAATGTACGAGTCGCTGACGTGGTTTACGGCATTGAAAACTATCGGGAGGCCTTTTTCCGGCCCGATCTGGTCAAAATGGCCCTTATGGGCGGTTCGTTAAAGGGGTTCAGAAACATCGCCGATGTGAAAGAGCCGCCAGTGGTAAGTTTTATGGATACCCCAACACGCGTGGAAAAGGATGAAGTCATCGTCAACCTGAAGCTTACGGACAGGGGCGGTGGTATCGGCGATATACGGCTTTATTTGAATGGCGCGGCCGTGGTGCTTGACAGCCGGGCCATTCAAATCGTGGGAATCAACAACAAAGAGGTGCTTAAAACCTATGTGGTCAAACTGACCAGCGGAATCAACCAGTTGATGGCCGTGGCTTTCAATGGGGATAACTCCATGCGGAGCAACGAAGCCAGGCAGGAGGTAACGGCTGTTTTCAAACCCACCACAAAGCCGTCCCTTTACGCACTGGTGATCGGGATCAACGAGTTTAAAAACCCAAAATTGAAACTCAATTATCCGGTAGCCGATGCCGTGCTTTTTGCCGAGACCTTAAATAAAGCGGCGTCAGGTCTGTTTGAAAAGGTGAATATTGAAGTGCTTGTCACCATGGAGAAAACCACGAGGGAAAGTATTATCACCGCGCTGCGGCAATATCGGAGCCTGCAACCTGACGACCTGTTTGTCTTTTTTGTGGCCAGCCATGGCACAGTGGATGATGGAGAGTATTTTCTGATCACCTCCAATGTGGGGTCAACCCGGACTGAACGATTAAAGGAGGACGCTATCACCCAGGGCATCATGCAAGAGGCCATCTCCAATATTGCCGCGACAAAAAAGCTGATTCTCATCGATACTTGCAATGCCGGGGCACTGGGAGAGGCGATCCAAGTGGCAATGCTAACCAGGGGAATGAGCGAAGACACGGCCATAAAGATACTTAGCCGCGCCGTGGGCTCTACGGTCCTCTCGGCGTCCACATCCATCCAGGAAGCGCTGGAGGGGTACCAGGGGCACGGCCTGTTTACCTATGTGCTGGTGGAAGGGCTGAAGGGGAAGGCCGATAAAGTAAAATCGGGCTATATCCGGACCACCGAGCTCGCGGATTACGTGGACAGCGAAGTCCCCGAACTCGCGGAAAAGGTTTTTAATCGGGCCCAATACCCTACGGTTTCCATCAGCGGACAATCCTTCCCCATCGGCAGGGTGGAATAGCTCATAAATGTTGCTGTCCTGTTCGTTTATATGATGGATAACAAAAAGGACGATCCCCTTCTTTTCCGTCTGGATGTAAGATCATGGAGGTCTCAAGGCAGTTAGAATCGAAGAATTGAAAACCATGCAGTCAACCGGAAGCGCGAACCCAACCGCGATCTTGCAGAAAACTTGGGTTCAAAACGCCCTCCCCGCAACCCCTACCGCGAGGGGAAGGAGGTTAATGGATGGACATAAGTTATTAGGTATCGGAAAAATCTTCATCAACGACGACCGCGTAATTCTTAAATCCCCTGGCGATCAGGATATCCATGTTGGTCAGCCTGACCCCTGTCTGGTTAATACGCTCGTAAATCCCGCAGACGTCTTCGATATCAAATCCCCTAAGGCGGATGAGCGGTATACTGAAATGGGTCAATGCATAACGTAATTGTTCCAGACCTTTATCAACGGATTTGGAATACCCCGGCAAAGAAACCAGATGACTATTGTAGTCATCAGGCAAATCGAGCACATCCTTCAAACGAATGAGGAATCCGGAATCAGCCTCCCATTTATGCTTGTAGTAATCCTTCTCGAAAAAAAATTCGTTCTTTATCAGATCAAAATAGAGGGTAAAGTCAAAGGAATGCTGTCCTTTTATATTGCCTGTTCCACCATGATACGACGCAAGCAGGGAAGTGGTGCGCTGCTGCCCATCAAGAATATAGGAATATGGCTTATGACCGGGGCCGCCGTCCGGTAAAAAAAACCCGCCAATCTTTCTATGTACATGAAGACGGGTACGCGTTTCCCAGTATAATATGGTTCCTATGGGATAACTTCGATAAATGCTATCCCATAGGAGGATAATGTGTTCGGGATCCCAGATGAATGTACGCTGAAAAGTCGGAATCAAAAATTTCCCTGTAGCAAGCCGGTGAATCAATTCCATGATATTTTTGTTTTCTAAATCAATCTTTCGTCTATGATAATCCAAAAATTCATGCTCCAATTTGCATTTTCATGAGGTTTATCTTTCTATGGTCAAGGAAGGATCATACCTTCCTGAAACCGTCGGACTCTGGGCATTTTTCGTTTCACGGCGGACGTTCTCAGACAGATAAGCCGTCAGCTCGCCGAGCGATATGGAATCATCTTTATTGTAGTCCGCATCGCCTTTGAGCCCTTTCAATAAAAAGTAGGTGAATACACCGTGCCCATCCCCCCATTCCTTGCTCTCCTGTGAGAATTGATGATCACTCGAAGCGCTGATCACGCAGACACCATCACCCACTTGAGACAGGTTCTGGATGCCGGAACTGATGGCGTTGACCTTGATCCCGCGGTTCGCTCTCCTTGCCATATCGAATGACAGGCCTATACCACCGGAATGGCATGCATCGGCCATAACCACGACCTTTTTGGATCGAATAAACCGTTTAAAGGCCGTTTCGATATCCCACATCGGGAAGCCCGTGGTGGCTATGCTCTTGTATTGCGTATCATAGGGAAGGAGGTAAAGATTACCCTGAAAATCAGGTGACTCCGGCGAACCATGGCCCGCAAAGTAGATGGTGACCATGTCTTCTTCCAAAGCCTCTCTAAGCCACTCGAACAAAGCCTTTTTGATATTCGCGCCCGTGGCCTCTTCATCCAGCAGCAGCTTTACCCGCGAAGGCGCGTACTTGCCTCCTTCCGGTGAAATCAACCAATCATAAAAGGCCCGTGCATCGGAAGCAGCGTAGCGAAGCGATGGTATTTGCGTATCCTGATATCTGGAAATCCCTATGATGACCGCCCAGCGGACCCCGTTTTTAACCCCTTCTTTGGGGATTAGACGTTCCGGTTGTTGGGGCATGCTTTCCTTTTTGGCCATTCTTGGCGTGATTCCCACGAACATCACTTTCTCAAGAACCGATCCATCCCGATTAACCTTCACCTCGACTTCTGAACCGAATGGCGTTTTGCCTAATATATCTGTAATAAATTGTTCGGGTGTTAATCCTTTCAGCTTGAAACCGTTAAATTCAACCAATTCATCTCCCGCCTTCAGACCGGCCAATCCGGCTGGAGACCCTTTATATACTTGATCGATTTGAATCCAGTCCCCTTTATTCCTGATGCATATTCCAAGAAATGGTTTTGGCCCCAAAACACCGTACGCCTCCTGAAAGCGACCTTGTAAAACATAATTGGATGCCAAAACAATCTTAATCTGCTCCTTATCGTAATCATCTCTCACTATTTGGAGCGCATTTAAAAGGGTATCTTCCGCCTTTTTGTAATCTTCAAGTTCAATATAGGCGTAACCTAAACCTTGATAATTCTCAAATACCTCGGTTAACTCATTCGCTTTATCAAAATATAAAATAGCGAACGGATAGTTTTTCAAATGATAAAAACACCACCCAAGTTTATTATGGGCAAGCCAGTCGGCAGGTTGGAGACCCACCCATTTAAAAAAATGGGGTAATGCCTTTTCATATTGCTGAAGTGCGGAATAAGATTCTCCAAGCCCTTCATGAGTCCCCCATTCATCACTCAATTTGAGCGACAGGTTGAATTGACTGATAGCGTTATCATATTCCCCTAAGTTGTAATATGTCCACCCCAACCGGTTATAGACAAGCCAGTTGGCTGGTTGCTGCTCCTTTGCTTTTGAATAGCTATCCAGGGCTTGCTGATACTCATTTAATTCGAAATGTCTGTCTCCAAGACGCATATAATTCGGGACACAGCCAGACATAACCAATATGGTAAGAACACCACAGATAACCAATAGATGAACAAAAAGTTTAACCGTTTGGATCATGAAATATTCTCCTCAAAATAAAATTGGAAACAATTTATTACCTGGATCTTGCACCAATTATCGTAGCGAGGCGTCGAAAGCCTGACTATAAAGCGAAGTTGGAGTGATTTTGACCCGCAGACATATTACCTATATGGTAAGGATCAAAATCACGAAACAAGCTTTATAATCAAGGCGCTTCTAGCCGCAGTAGATGATTGGTGCAAGATTCAGGTATTAACTATCTCATCATTGCCCACACCCCCGTCATTTCGGCCTGCCTGTGCGTGTCAGAACGCAGACAGGCGAAGGCCGGAATCCAGTGGTCTCTACCAATCCCTGGATTCCAGATCAAGTCCGGAATGACAAAGTACTTTATTCTCCTGTCCGTCACCCCGGCGAAAGCCGGGGTCCAGAAAATATA
>JAFGGA010000128.1 GCA_016930835.1 Deltaproteobacteria bacterium | reverse complement strand
TTTGGTATTCAGTCGGAATGGTTAAGGTGATTCAATTCATCTAAATAAGGTCCATAATAACATATTATGTTGACGAAAGGGATACATAGAGAAAGGAGGTGTAGTATATAGAGATATAACTTTATTGTGATTTTACTTATATTTAGGTGTTTAATCTTTTAAATTTGTTAATTCAGGAGGAATTATAATGCCAAGCTATGTCATTACAGAGAAATGTGATGGTTGTAAGGGACAGGATCGAACGGCTTGTATGTACATCTGCCCTAACGACCTGATGGTCCTGGATAAGGAGAGGATGAAGGCCTATAACCGAGATCCTCAGATGTGCTGGGAATGTATGTGCTGTGTCAAACTTTGTCCGCAGCAGGCCATGGATGTGCGTGGTTATGCAGATTTTGTTCCCATGGGATCCAGCGCAACCCCATTGCGGGGTACCGAGGACATTATGTGGACGGTGAAGTTCCGTGACGGTACCATTAAACGGTTCAAGTTCCCCACAAGGACCACACCGGAGGGTTCCGCAGACCCATTGGGCGGATTCCCCACCCATGATGATATCAACAGCCAAGCTTTAGCAACCGAACCGGCGTCCCTGGGTCTCGATGCCGTTCCTGCGCCTAAGTAAATAAAAGGAGGTAATTAATTATGGTAAATTTTGAAACAATAGAAGTAAGCTCTGACCTCCTGATTATTGGAGCGGGGTTTGGGTCATGTGGCGCGGCCACAGAGGCGGCCTACTGGGCCAAAAAAAATGGACTCAAGGTGGTTATGGTAGACAAGGCAGCCACAGATAGAAGCGGTGCCGTGGCCATGGGACTTTCAGCCATTAACCAGTATGTCGGCGTAAAAGACGGCGAAAATACAGTGGAAGATTATGTGCGCTATGTACGCCAGGACTTGATGGGTATTTCCCGTGAAGATTTGGTTTATAATATCGCCCGTCATGTGGATTCAACCGTTCATCTCTTTGAAAAATGGGGTCTTAAGATCTGGAAGGATGAAGCCGGCAAGTATGTCCATGAAGGTCGTTGGCAGCTCATGATCAATGGTGAGTCCTATAAGATCATCATCGCTGAAGCAGCCAAGAATGCCCTGAAAGATGCAGGCGGAGAACTCTATGAGAGGGTATTCATCGTTGGTCCCCTCATGGACGGCAACAAGTGTGTGGGCGCTGTTGGGTTTAGCACCCGCGAGAACCAATTTTATGTTTTCAAGGCAAAGGCCGTGATTGTTGGCGCGGGCGGTGCGGTGCATGTATTCCGTCCCCGTTCAGTAGGTGAGGGCTTTGGCCGTTCCTGGTATCCACCATTCAACTCCGGTTCCAGCGCCTATTTTACCATCAAGGCCGGTGCTGAAATGACATGCCAGGAAGTTCGGTTCATTCCGGTACGGTTCAAGGATGGATATGGTCCTGTAGGTGCATGGTTCTTGCTTTTTAAATCCCGAGCCATCAGCGCCGAGGGTGGAGAGTATATGGCCGTCCGGAAAGACGAGTTGAACAATTGGGCACCATATGGATTGGCCAAACCGATCCCGGCCAACCTAAGAAACTATCTGGGTATGTTGGATACGGATGCGGGTCTTGGGCCTCTGTATATGGAAACCGATGAGGCGATTCAGAATATCGCTAATGAGTATAAAGATGATCAGAAGGCCTTTAAGAAGAAAATGAAAGAGCTCGAAAGTGAGGCATGGGAAGACTTCCTGGATATGACCATCTCCCAGGCCATTCTTTGGGCTGGTCTGAATGTCAAGCCTGAGGAGAAACACTCCGAGATCGCCGCTTGTGAGCCATACTTTATCGGTTCGCACTCCGGTGCCTCCGGCGCCTGGGTAAGCGGTCCCGAAGACCTGGATACCCCCTATAAGTGGGGATATGCCAATATGACCACCGTAGATGGCCTCTTTGCAGTGGGTGACGCCTCCGGCGCCTCCAGCCATAAATTTTCCTCCGGTTCTCATACTGAAGGACGGATTGCCGGTAAAGCAGCCATTAAATACATCATTGAAAAGGGCAAAGCACCTAATGTTGATGCAGCCCAGGTGGAAAAATTAAAGGCTCAGATCTTTGCTCCTTTTGAACTTTTCGAGGCGCATAAAGATGAGACAACAGATCAGGAGACAAACACACATTATATCATGCCCAGGCAGTTTCTGCATAGGCTTCAGAAGATCATGGATGAATATGCCGGCGGCGTGACTTCCGCTTTCAAGACCAGCAAGGCGCTCCTTGAGAGGGGGCTTGAGCTGATGGCTATCTTGAAAGAGGATTCCGATAAACAGGCCGCGAGGGATCTCCATGAACTCATGAGGGTCTGGGAGAACACGCAGAGGATGTGGATAGCAGAGTCCCATATCCGGACCATGCTTTTCAGGGAAGAGACCCGTTGGCCAGGTTACTATTTCCGGGCCGACACACCGAAAATGGATGAGGCTAATTGGAGGTGTTTTGCCAATTGCCGTTATAATCCTGATTCCGGTGAATGGGAGATGATGAAAAAAGACGTCTGGACCATGCCCGGTGTCTAATGATTAAACTGTAGGACTAATATGCCCGGCCACGAGTTTTCAGTGGCTGGGCATTTATTTTATCCGTTCATAAATGATCAATTTCCTGATAGGTCTTCAGCCTTCAGTGGGCGATTAGCCATATTCTATTATCATTTTCCGTGTAAATTCTGGTGGCTCACAGCGCCCTTCCTATGGAACAGCTGTTCGGGGTGTATAAATTGAGAACACGGGTCATTGACGAAGATAATGACGGACTTTGTGAGACATTTCACTAAAATGCTTGCATTTCACGAAGATGATATGTTAATAACCTCCCCAAATTTGATTGAATCCTAAACATTTGTTCTTTTTCCTGATGATCAATCAGTAAATTCGGAGAGGAGGAGAGATAGATGACCGAAACGAGAGATGTCATGGATGTTGATGTTCTTTTCGTGGGGGGCGGGATTGCCTCATTAAGCGGGGCACTTCACCTGTCCAACCGCATCAAAGAACACAATCATAAAATAGAACAAGGACAAGCCGGAAAAAAGTTGGATGAGGTCACGATAGCTGTCCTGGAAAAGGCGGCCTTCCCGGGTTCTCATGGAATCTCGGGTGCGGTAATGGACCCTTCCGCCCTGAAAGATTTGGTCCCTGATTTTTTAGAGAAAGGTGCCCCTCTGGAAGGTGAGGTTAAAAAAGACTCTATCTATTTTTTAACCAAAAACCGAAAGATCCGGCTTCCTTTCGGTCTGATTCCCCGGCCATTCAATCCACTCGATAACCATGGAAATTATGTGGTGTCCGTGTCCCGGCTCAATGAATGGTTGGCTGGGCTCGTTGAAGAAAATGGTGTGGACATATTCCCGGGTTTTGCCGGAACGGAAGTTCTTTATGACGGGAATAAGGTCATTGGTGTTCGTACAGGGGATAAAGGCATAGATGCAAAAGGGGAGAAAAAAGGAAATTTTGAACCGGGGATCGATCTTCATGCGAAAGTGACTGTTTTCGGGGAGGGCTCCAGAGGGAGTCTCACAAAGACACTGATCAAGCATTATAATCTGGATGCCCAAAAAAATCCCCCCGCCTTTGAGGTCGGGGTCAAGGAGGTGTGGGAAATCCCTGAAGGACGCATCCAACCGGGTGAGGTCATCCATACCATGGGTTACCCGCTTAAAAGCAACACCTTCGGAGGGGGCTTTATCTATGGAATGAAGAATAACATGATCAGTTTAGGCCAATTGACCAGCTTGGATTATGAAGACCCGTTTATCGATCCCCATCGAGAATTTCAAAAATTGAAACTCCATCCTTTCGTACAGGGTTTATTAAAAGATGGAAAGTTGGTGCAATATGGTGCCAAGACAGCGCCTGCCGGCGGTTTTTTTTCCATTCCTAAACTCACCTTTGCGGGCGGTATGATCATCGGGGATGCCGCAAACCTGTTTAACGCCCAAAAAATCAAAGGTGTCCATATTGCCATGCGGTCGGGAATGCTGGCTGCTGAGGCCATACTGGACTGTTTAGTGAGAGACGATTTTTCCGAGGCCCGGCTTGAACAATATCGAACCGCGATGCGGGATTCAAAGGAGATCGGCGATCTTTTTAAGGTCAGGAATTTTCATCAGACCATGCAAAAGGGCTTATTTAAAGGCCTGATTGCCGTAAGTCTTCAGGTCCCTTTGGGAGGAAGCATCTTCCGGTCACGTCTTGAATCAGAGCCTGATTATGTGCATATGAAGAAGGTGGCTGAGCTTTATGGTACAGATTCTCCCGATGAAGCGAAAAAAGGGGATATCAAATATGATGGTAAGCTGACCTATGATAAAGAGACGGATGTTTATTATTCAGGGTCCACGCATGAGGAAGATCAACCCCCGCATCTCAAGATAAAGGATCTGGATATATGTTATAACCAATGCGCCAAGGAATTTCAGAATCCATGTGTCAGGTTCTGTCCGGCTGATGTTTATGAGATGGAAAGAGATGAAACAACAGGGCGATTGACCATGAAACTTAATTTTTCAAACTGCGTGCATTGTAAGACGTGTGATGTAAAAGACCCATATGAGAATATCACATGGGTACCGCCCGAGGGCGGCGGCGGACCGAAATATACGGTCTTGTAGGCCGCCGAATAGACGGTTTGGAGCTTACGACTTTCATGAAATGATCTAAGGTAGTGTGAATGTCGAAAGGCGCAAGGTAAAAGGCTTTTTTCACATTGCTTTTGCCCTTTGTGCCCTGAACCTTGCTCTGTGCGCCGGGTTGCGAAAATCCAATGTTCGATTAGGAATAGAAAGGATATTTCTACTAATATATACTATTGTTATTTTAGTTGAGGAGGATAAGCATGACAAACACAGAAACCCAAAGTATCTTGGTGGTCGGCGGCGGAATGAGTGGCCTGGCCGCAGCCATTGAAGCGGCTGAAGCGGGCTATGATACTTATATAGTCGAGAAAAATCCCTATCTCGGTGGGCGGGTGGCTCAGCTTCATCACTATTTTCCCAAGTTGTGTCCCCCACTTTGTGGGTTGGAGATCAATTTTCGCCGTATTAAGCAAAATCCCAAGATTCGTTTTTTTACCATGGCGGAGGTCGATGCTATTTCCGGGCAGGAAGGGGATTTTAATGTCACCATAAAATTGAACCCCCGATACGTAAATGAAAAATGCACGGCTTGCGGAAAATGCGCCGAGGCATGCACCATGGAAATCGATAATCCGTTTAACTTCGGCATGAACAAGGTCAAGGCCGCTTATCTGCCCCATGACATGGCCTTTCCCATGCGATACGTGCTGGATCCGGCCCTTGTTCGGAACGGTGAGGCCCAAAAGGTCAAAGAGAGCTGCCCCTACGACGCCATTGACCTGGATATGGTCCCGAAAACAATGGATCTAAAGGTCGGATCCGTCGTGTGGGCGACTGGCTGGAAACCATATGACCCAAGCAAATTGGAAACCTATGGGTTCCAAATTTATCCGGATGTGATCACCAACGTGATGATGGAACGTTTGGCCTCGTGGACCGGCCCCACAAAAGGTAAGATTGTTAGACCTTCAGATGGTGAGGCCCCCAAGACCGTTGCGTTTGTCCAATGTGCCGGCTCCAGGGATGAGAACCACCTTCCTTTTTGTTCAGGTGTTTGTTGCTTGGCCTCAATGAAGCAGGCAATATATGTAAGGGAACAATATCCGGATGCTCAGATCTATATCTTTTATATTGATATCCGGGCAACGGATCGATTGGAGGCCTTTTACAACAAGGTCAAAGAGGATGAAAAGCTTCGGTTCTTCAAGGGGAAGGTCGCTAAGATCACCCGAGATGATTCGGGGAAGGGATTGATCCTAAGGGTTGAGGATACCACCACGGAAAAACTTCACGAGATATCCGCAGACCTGGTTGTCCTGGCCACGGGTATGCAACCCAATACATCAGAGACCCCCCTTCCGGTCCCGGCCACTTATGATGATTACGGGTTTTTGGCTTCAAAGAATCAAAGTGCGGGCATTATTGGCGCTGGATGTTGCAAGGCCCCAATGAATGTTTCGGAAACGGTTCAGGATGGAACTGCCGCAGCCCTTAAAGCCATTCAATCCATCGCGAGGAGGTAAACCTAATGGAAAAAAAGATTGCCGTTTATATATGCACAGGATGTGGTATCGGAGATGCCCTTGATATTGAACAGCTTGGTAAAATCGCTACAGATGAAAACAGTATCCCCATATGCCAAAAACATTCGAATCTCTGTGGCCAAGAAGGCGTTGACCTCATTAAAAAGGATATCACCGATAATGGCGTCAACACGATCGTTATCACCGCCTGTTCACACCGGGTTATGTATGATGCCTTTAATTTTGACAATTGTATCGTGGATAGGGTCAATGTCCGCGAACAGGTTGTTTGGTGTCAGAAACCAGGCGAAGAAGATACCCAAATGATGGCGGAGGACTATCTTCGTATGGGTATCGCCAAGGTTAAGGCCATGCAGTTACCGGAACCTTTCAAGCCGGAAGAAGAAATTTCCCGAGACATATTGGTAGTCGGTGGCGGTCTGACCGGCATGACTTCCGCGCTTGAGGCGTCAAAGGCCGGTTATTCGGTCGTGCTCGTGGAAAAAGAGGCCGAGCTGGGTGGGTTCCAAAAGAACGTCAAGGAAATCGCCACCGCACCATATAAAGATATTCAAGATAATGACATCAAGAATCTTATTGATGCAGTAACGAACAATACTAAGATAAAGGTTTATACGGGCGCTACCGTTGAAAGGACTTCGGGAAGTCCGGGTATCTTTAAGACTGTGATCAAACAGAACGGATCGAATGCGGAACATCGGGTCGGCGCCATTGTTTTGGCGGCCGGTTGGAAACCTTATGATCCAACGAAATTGAATAAAAGATTGGGATTCGGAGAATCACCCAATGTGATTACCAATGTTATGTTTGAAGAGAGTTATAAGGAAGGACGTATCACTCGACCCAGCGATGGTAAAGATGTTGCGAATATCGCCTTTTTGCAATGCGCCGGTAGTCGTGACCCCAAACATCTACCCTATTGTTCGGCAGTTTGCTGCATCACTGCATTGAAACAGGCCATTCGAGTCAAAAGGCAGAATGCCGACGCCAATGTCTACATGGTTTATAAAGAATTGAGGACCCCCGGGCAGTCTGAAGACATTTACCGAAAGGCCCAGGAAGAGGGTGTGATATTTATTCGATGTCAGGATCCCGAGGTAAAGACCGGCGAAGGATTGACTGTTGAGGCCAATGATGAATTGTTGGGTGAGACGGTCATTATGGAAGATCTGGACATGGTGGTATTGGCCACCGGTATGGTTCCTGTTTCGGCTTTCGGAAAAGACATTACACAGGAGACAAAAGAGGAAGGGGAGAAAAAAGACGGAGAAGAGCTGGAAGTTCCCCTGGACGTTATTCGACGGTCGAATCTTCTCAATCTGGAATATCGCCAGGGCCCCGAGCTCCCGGCTCTGAGTAATGATTTTCCGGATTCTCATTTTATTTGTTTCCCCTATGAGAGTAGGCGTACAGGGATCTATCCGGCAGGATGCGTGCGAAGGCCGATGGGTATTTCTACAGCCACGGGGGATGCTACCGGAGCCGTTATGAAAGCTATCCAGTGTATTGAACTTACCGCTCGGGGTGCTGCCGTACATCCAAGGGCAGGAGACATGACCTATCCGGAATTCAATATGTCACGGTGTACCCAGTGCAAACGTTGTACGGTGGAATGTCCGTTCGGGGCCATTAATGAGGATGAAAAGGCCAATCCTCTCCCCCAACCCACGCGATGCCGTAGGTGCGGTGTTTGCATGGGTGCTTGCCCGGAGCGGATTATTTCATTTAAGAATTATTCCGTGCCCATGATCGGCGATATGATCAAATCCATTGGAGTGCCGGAAGAAGATGAAGAGAAACCCCGCATTTTGGTATTGGCCTGTGAAAACGACGCCTATCCTGCCCTGGATATGGCCGGTCTTCACCGTATGCAATATAATGCATGGGTTCGGGTCATCCCATTAAGATGCCTTGGATCCATGAATCTGGTGTGGATTGCGGATACATTATCCAAGGGAATCGACGGTGTGTTGCTGTTGGGTTGCAAACACGGTGACGATTACCAGTGCCATTTTATTAAAGGTAGCGAGCTGGCCAGTATTCGACTCAGCAAGGTCTCGGAGACATTGAATCGTTTGGCCCTTGAATCGGAACGGGTACGTTTTGAGACTGTATCCATTACGGATTATGATAGACTGCCCGCCCTATTGGATGAATTTGCCGCAGCTATTGATGAGGTCGGGCCGAATCCTTTTAAGGGATGGTAATATGGTTGAACAGCGACAGGCCCTTTTATGCAGTGTCTGCCGTTCAATAGATGATCGCTGACAATAGAATAGCCAGGTGTTGGCGCCAAGTAGACGCGATGAGGAGGAGTTAACATGAGTATAAAGGTTGATCCCAATTTGATGAAAGATTTAAGGCATTTTGGTCTCAAAGATGCCGATAAATGCATGCATTGTGGAAATTGTACGGCCGTCTGTCCATTATCCACAGAGGATAATCCGTTTCCAAGAAAACTGATCAAGTATGCGCACATGGGGCTTGCGGACAAGATTCTGAAAAGCCCTGAACCCTGGTTATGCTATTACTGCGGGGATTGTTCCGACAACTGCCCAAGGGGAGCGGAGCCCGGGGAGGCCATGATGGCCATGCGACGTTATTTGACATCCAAGTATGATTGGACGGGTTTTGCCCGCAAGTTTTATACATCCGAGACCTTCGAGATTATCGCCGTGGCTATCGTGGCCATTTTTGTCGGCTTGGCGCTGATGCTTTTCCATGCGGGTAGCCCCAACATGGAACATGCCCATCTGAACTCCGTATGGCCGGCAAGCGCCATCGAGATCGCCGACCTGATCATGGCCGCAATCCTGACATTTTTATTATTAAGCAATACGTATCGTTGCGCTAGATTTCAAATGGGGGATCTGCTGTTCAAGATTCCACTGGGGATCTATATTCGCCAAGCAAAAGAACTGGTTATTCATTTCCTTACCCAAAAGAGATTCAGCGAATGTACGGACAAGATGCAATGGCTAGTCCACTTGCTCATAATGACTGGATACAGCACGGTCTTTTTGCTGGTGGCGGTTTTTCTGGCAGGAGGGCTCGAGGTCATCGGGTTGGCATGGGAGCCTATCGCGTTTCAGCGTGACGTGATCTACCCGATTTACCATCCTATGCGTCTTTTGGGATACTATGCTACCTTTGCTATTTTTTATGGGACCACTTATGCCATGATCGGCCGTATCAGAAAGAAGAAGGCCCCTTATAAAAATTCCCACGGAACTGACTGGATGTTTTTGATTTTGCTCCAATTAACGACATTGACGGGGATATTGATCCATTTTACAAGGCTTTTGGATTGGCCCATGCCGACCTATACGCTTTATGTGATTCACTTAATGGTGGCTGTCCCCATGCTGGTCCTTGAAGTGCCTTTCGCCAAATGGGCTCATTTGGCTTTTCGACCCGTCACGATCTTTTTAATCAAGGTTAGAGAAGCGTATCAAAAGGAGATGCAGACATTCGCATAAAAACCTATTGATATCCATCTGGTATTTATTCGAACCAGACCCTTTATCCATCGATAAGGGGTTTGGTTCTTTTATTTAAGGAGTTAATTATGGAACAGCAAGAAATGCCGAAGTGTCCTCACTGTAACGTCGAAATGAAGAGGTGGCGCGCCCCTTCCGATTCCACGTGGATCTCTGATTTTCAGTTTGTTTGTTTTAATGATGAATGCCCCTATTTTGTGAGGGGTTGGGATTGGATGATGGAGTCTCAGGGCGTGAAGGCATCGTATAGATATCGATTGGACCCGGATTCCGGGGTGGCGGGACCCCTGCCGGCCTGGTCTTATGATGCTCATAAGAATAGGATTATTGAATAAGCAATCAGCGATCAGCCTCCAACGGTCAGCAAAAGAGGTTATGAAGTGCTTTCTTCATACAGCTATGGATCAAGAATAACTCGTAAGGTTTTAGGATAAAAATGAAAAAGATAGGACGGAACGAGCTTTGCCCATGCGGTAGTGGTAAAAAATTTAAAAAATGCCACATGGGTCGTGAGGATGAGTTGGCCTTGGCTAATCTGGAGGAATGCTCAGATGATATGAGTGCGAAGATCACCAACCTTCCAGAGGTCCACTACGGTCGCTCCCACGAAATGTTGAAAAACCTCGACATAAAAGAATTGACGGGAAATTCCATGGGAATTCGATTTGTGGATCTTAAGGAATACGCCGGTCTTAACTTGTTCGAGGGGGCACAGGCAGAGGTAGCCAAAGAACAAGGTGGTGCGGTCTTCATCAATCTTTATAAAACCATAAAGACCGATCCGGAACATATTTATATCGCCATATCAAGGGATATTGATGACTCTTCATTGGTTCATGCATTGGCCCATGCCCTTGATTACCTTGGGGGTTCGCAATGCATGCCAGGTTCCATAAGCCCGTTGGGCTTTGAGGTAGGCGTGCCGGTTGAGCACCTGGAGCACCCGGAAGAATTCGGATATTGGTTGGATTATCTAAAAAATCGCTTTGAGGTTCAGTTGGATGCGGATGATACCATCGTATGGTATCTCTATAAAAATAATAAACTGATCAAGGGTGAAGAAATAAAAGCCGGGGATCAAACAAATCTGAAGGCAAAATCCGATGAGATTTTTAGATTCCTTTCAGGCAAAAGCCAGGAGATTGATAAAATGATTCGCAACCTGGCGGGTTATATCGGCGCACGGGAGGCCAAGGATTGATTTCGATTGGTTAAGGTTCAATCAGCCTCCTGATACAGGGATATGGAGGTCGATAATGTCATTATCTTCCAAGACTTTATCAAATCCGGCAATTTCCTCATTGACAAAGACGTGCAGCATGATATCGTCCCAGTGTTCGGGAGATCCTATGGATGGGAGTTGGAGAAGCAATCCCTCGACCGTTGTTCCCGGCTCCAATTCCACGATGATGTCACCGCCTTTTTTGACTTGAGAATCAAAGACCTCTGTTCGCCCCACTGCATAGCTCGAATTGATTTTTACCTTGATGGATTTTTTTGCCATCGAATATATCCTTCTTGTTTGGTGTTTCACTCTTAAAAAATACTTCCTTTATGGCAAGATGTTATTTATAAATAGAAACTGAAATATTGTATTGATGCGCCAGTGAAAATGATATAATACAAAAAATGTTTGAAAATCAAGATCGTTGACCTGCGTACTGAAATCCTTCAACGTGGAAACAGCCTCCTTGCCTGAGATCCAGACAATAATGCCGAGGTTGTTTTGGATGGTCTGATATAATAAAGGCCGCTTACGGCCATGAAATATGGCGAAAATTCCCTTTGCTTTATGATTGCACCGATTTGATCGTAATGGTCAAGGAGAAACAACGTAAGTTTCTTTTTCCTTCTCTTAGACAAACCCTGCTAGCGTTTATTTATCATTTTTTGATGACTACCTGTCGTTGACTCTTTCTTTTTGATTCATTGTTAAAAATTTTTTTGGAAATGAAAAAAATGGGCTTGACTTCCTCTGACAGCTTATCTAAAATTTAGACATTGTGTCAAGTATCAATGTTTATTTGAGTTAAAAGCTGCAATTATATAAAGACATGCAGGTTTTTAAGGGTAAAAGAAGTATTAAATGGGCATACCCGAGAGAAGAAAAAGAGAAAAAAGGTTGCGGCGTGAGCTGGTTATGGATGCGGCCATGGCAATTTTTAATGAGGATGGTTATCATGCCACGACCATGGAAAAGATCGCCGAACGTTCTGAATTGAGCCGGGCGGCCCTTTACCTTTATTTTAAAAGCAAGGATGAGATTTTGATCCATGCCATCGTTTCACAAACGGATTATTTTACGAGACTTTTATATGAGGTCTACGATCATCGCCATAAATTTAGGGATCGTTTGCTTGATAAGCTTTGGGAGTGTTTTATTAAATTCTATGAGAAAGAGCCGATCACCTTCAATGCCACGCTCTATTTCCATCAGAGTGAGATGATCCGGAATCTCCCTAAGGAATTGAGTGACAGCATCTTGAGATCGGGCTCTCAGGTAGTGCGGCTTCAACACCAAATTGTTGAGTATGGAGTCCAGGAGGGGATTTTTATCCAGGTCGACCCCAGAACCCTTTCCGAGGTTATATGGACATCGTTTTTGGGGATTGTGCAACTGGAGAGGAGCAAACAGGTCCTATCACGAAAGATTCACTTGAACGTAACGCGTGATTTGGCCATAAGGGTGTTGGTTAGAGGAATACTTAAGAATAAGATAACGGAGGAATCGTTTACATGAAACAATTGGTCACACTTAATGTGAATGGAAATACCTATTCCTTGGCCATTGATCCATGGCGGACATTGAATGAGGTGCTTCGAGAGGATCTGAACCTGACGGGCACCAAATTGGGTTGCGGTGATGGAGATTGTGGGGCCTGTACCGTCTTGGTGAATGGAAGATCCGTGAGTTCGTGTTTGACTCTGGCTGTGGCTGTTCAAGGAAAAGAGATTACCACGGTGGAAGGCCTGGCTCAGTCCGGGGAGAAATTACACCCCATCCAAGAGGCCTTTATCGAGCACGGGGCTATTCAATGCGGATTCTGCACCGCGGGGATGGAGATGTCCGCCCTTAATCTTCTGAAACAAAATCCTTCTCCCACGGAAGAAGAGATACGTACCGCCATAGCGGGAAATTTATGCAGGTGCACGGGTTATTATAAGATTGTTGAGGCAATCGGCGATGCCGCCAAGAAGATGAAAGTATAAACACAGAGAATTACGAGGATATTGAAGATGAGCTTAACGAAATTTGATTATTATGCACCTGAACGCGTTGAGGATGCATGCAGGCTTCTCATGGAAAAGGGTGAGGGTGCCATGGTCATGGCTGGTGGGACGGATCTCTTGATTAAGATTCAGAGAGGATTGCTTAAAACCCAGACACTCATTGACCTGCAGAAGATCGAGAGCATTCATGATATCACTTTTGATAAAGACAAAGGCCTTTCTATAGGGGCCATGGCTCGGTTGAATGATGTGGCGAATCATCCGGTGATAAAAGAAAAATTTCCAGCGGTCTCTGAGGCGGCCTTGGCCACGGCCAATGTGCAAATCAGAAACATGGGGACGGTTGTGGGAAATCTATGCAACGCCGCTCCTTCAGCGGACAATGCCCCAGTCCTTATGGCCATGGGTGCCGTAGTGAACTTGGTCAGATCGAATGGTGAAAGACAAATCCCCTTGGAGGCATTTTTCCAGGGTCCAGGCTTGACCGTCATCCAAAAGGGAGAAATTGTCACCTCGGTATTCGTGCCCACGCCCCCGGCCGGATCGGGTGCATCTTATCAACATATTTCGGCTAGAGGTAAGGTGGATATCTCGGCTGTCTGTGTGGGGGTCATGCTGACCATGAAGGGCAAAACGTGTCAAACCGCAAGGATCGTACTTGGCGCCGTGGCACCTGTACCCATGAGGGCCTTAAGGGCTGAAAAGGTTATTGAAGGCAACCCCATTTCAAAAGAGGTCTTGGAAAAGGCCGGGATCGAGGCATCCAAGGAATGTAAGCCCATTTCCGATTTGCGCGCTGCTGCGGAATACCGGAAGATATTGGTCGGGGTGCTGACCGCCCGCGCCGTTAATGAGGCCGCTAAACGCGCGTCTAAGAAACCAAATTGAGCGATTTCTAACCATTTGGGTTATCCGGCGAGATAAGGGAATGCCTCTTAAAACGCAATGATTTTTCTTTATCTTTGAAAAACATTTCATTTAATACAAAGGAACTCACCTTTAAGAAAGACAATGGAGAAAGAATATGCAGGAATTTGTTACAATCGGAACAAACGTAACCCGGACCCATGTTCGGGATAAGGCCATAGGAGCGGCTATCTATACCGATGATATCAGGCTGCCCGGGATGTTGCACGGTAGATTGCTGAGGAGTCCTTATGCCCATGCCCGTATTCTTCATATTGACACGACTAAGGCCAAGGCCCTCCCAGGGGTAAAGGGCGTGATCACGTCTGAAGACATACCCAGAATAAAGTTCGGGAATTGGAGACTGTTCCCCGATACCCAAGATGAGTATGTCCTGGCAGTGGATAAGGTTCGATTTATTGGAGATGAAGTGGCTGCCGTCGTGGCCATAGACCGGGACACGGCTGAAGAGGCCCTTTCGCTCATAAAAGTGGAATACGAGGAACTCCCGGCGTCTTTTGATATCGATACATCCATCCGGGAAGGAGCGCCGGTGATTCATGAGGCATTTCCCAATAACATCAGTATCCACCGAAAGGTCAGTCATGGCGATGTGGAGAAGGCCTTTGCCGAATCGGATTATGTGCGTGAGGATGTATTTCATGTGCATGCCATCAGCGGGGCCTATTTGGAGCCTTGCGCATCGGTGGCCCAATGTGACTACAGCGGTAAGATAACCCTCTGGACATCGACTCAGGTCCCATACATCGTGCAGTGCTTGCTCGCGACAACATTGGGAATGCGCGAGAATGACGTCCGCGTGATCAAGCCCCATGTGGGCGGCGGATTCGGCGCAAAAATGGAATTGAGAAAGTGGGATTTTTGCGCGGCCTTTATGGCCAAGAAACTGGGCAAGCCCGTCAAATTTACGCTATCACGGGAAGAGGAGTTTGAGACGGGCAGGCGGCGGCATCCCATGCGGATCTATTCCAAGATCGGATTTACCAAAGATGGGATGCTAACGGCAAAAGACCTCCAGATCTACCTTGATGGCGGGGCTTATAACGCTATGGGCCCCACGGCGACGTTTTTATGTGGTAATTACGGCCTTATGTTATATCGCTACAAGAGTTACCGATTTCATGGTCAGCATGTTTACACCAATAAACCTCCAGCCAGTGCCATCAGAGGATTCGGTTCCCCCCAGTCCACGTTTTGCACGGAGACCCAGATGAATATGGCTGCCGAAGAGCTGGGTATAGACCCCTTGGACCTGAGGTTGAGAAATGCGGTCCATGAAGGGGACGTGATACCAGAACTTTCCAAGATCGGGAGTTGCGGGTTCGCGGAGTGTCTTGAAAAAGTGGCTGAGGCGAGTCAATTCAGGAAAAAGCGAAAAAATCCCAAAAAGGGTCGAGGTATCGGTATTGGATGTTATAGTTTTATTTCCGGGGGTGTGTTCAACTGGTTCAATACCCAGTATCCTTTTTCCGCGGCCGAGGTTAGAGTCTTTGCCGACGGAACGGCCCATCTATTAACCATGGCATCGGATATCGGGCAAGGGTCCGATACGGTTTTGCCTCAGATTCTGGCCGAAGAATTGGGTCTTAAGATGGAGGACATCCGTGTAACATCCGCGGACACGGCCATGACCCCCCAAGCGGATTTGGGTTCATGGGGGAGCCGGGTGACCCTTATGGCCGGTAACGCTGTTATTGATGCGGCTAAAAAGATCAAAGAAAAACTATTCGGGGCCGTCACCGCCCATTTTAATCTCAATGTCATTCATGACCTGGAATGTAAGAACGGCAAGGTCTACTCCAAGGGAAGGCCGGATAAGGGCCTGACCTTTGGAGAGGCGGTGGCTCTCGCGCAAAAATTTCAGAGGGGTGAACCGCTTGTGGAAAGGGGATCTTACACCCCAAGGGGCAAGGGGCTGGTCACGCCGGCCTTCAGCTTCGGCGCCCAGGTGGCCGAGGTGGAGGTGGATAAAGATACAGGCCTTGTAGAGGTGAAAAAGATGTATACGGCGCATGATTGCGGGACCGTGCTTCATCCCCAGTCCGTCGAAGGACAATTGGAAGGGTCCATCCAGATGAGCTTGGGTTACGCCCTTTCCGAGCAGTTTGTGTTGGAAGGGGGTAAAACCTTGAGCACCACATTCTTGGATTATAAGATGCCCAGCGCCATGGATATGCCGGAGAGCGAATCCATCTGTGTGGATACCTATGAGGTCGAGGGACCTTTGGGCGCAAAGGAGGCGGGCGAAGGGCTTGTTTCACCCACCGCCCCGGCCATTGCGGATGCGGTCTATGACGCGACCGGTTATCGCTGTTATGATTTGCCCATTACACCGGATAAGGTTTTAAAGGGAAAGACGAAGTTGTAATATTAAAAAATGGAGGATAGCGTATGGATGTGAAAGCGAAATTGGCTAAGATTGTCGGGCCGAAGAACTTTTCAGATGATCCCGCCCAGTTGAAAGCTTATTCCCAGGATTTCAGCTATACACCAGCGGGCATGCCGAACTGTGTAGTCAAGCCGGCGAATTCAGAAGAGGTATCGGCCGTGGTGAAATTTTGTAGCGAAAACAGCATCCCTGTGGTACCGGTCAGTTCCAAGATCCATTTTTACGGTGCGACCATACCGAAGGAGGGTGGAGTGATACTGGACATGACCCGGATGAATAAGATCCTGGAGATCGACCCGGAAAACCGGCGTGTTCGTTTTGAGGCGGGGGTTACTTGGGACAAGCTCACCAAGGATCTGGAGAAAAAAGGATACCGGGTGATTATGCCGTTGACACCGCCGGCTGAACGTTCCGTGCTCACGGACTTTATGGAACGTGAAGAGCCTACCAATCAGGTTTATGATTATGGCGAGCCCCTTGAGGCCATGGAAGTGGTCTGGCCCACAGGGGAGATCTTTCGCATGGGGTCCGCGAGTGTGAATGGATATCCGGATTCCATGTCAAAGGGAGGCAATCCATCAGGACCGGGCCTGGATTTTTACCGGTTTTTTCAATGCGCCCAGGGAACCATGGGCATTGTGACATGGACGAACTTGAAGATGGAGTCCATCCCAATAAAGGACAAGGTCCTGTTTGCGCCTCTAGAGGACATTGGTTATGGGATTGATTTCCTGTATCGAATCCTGCCTCGCAGAATAGGCCAGGAAGTGCTGCTATTAAACAATCTGGACTTGGCGGCGATTCTGGCGGAAAAATGGCCGGATGATTTTGATAGACTTTACACCACACTGCCGACTTGGACCTTGATTTTGGTCGTCAGTGGTTTGTTGAGGCGGCCGGAAGAGAAGATCGCTTATGAAGAGCATTTTCTGGCCGATGTCATCAAAAATGAATTCCCGGATCTACAGTTGGGTGAGAATCTGCCGGGGTTTCCGGGTCTCAGGAAAAAGATACTGCCCATTCTTAGAAGACCTTGGCCTGCCAAGGCTCCTTATTGGAAGAACGCCGTCAAAGGGGCCTGTCAAAGCCTTTTCTTTCACACGCGGCCCATGCTGGTCCCTCAATTTATCACCGGCGTCGAAGAGATAGCCGCCCAGTACGGATATCCCATCGGTGAAATCGGAATGTATATCCAGCCCATTGAGCACAATCGCGCTTGTCGGGTTGAGTTCAATTTTTTCTATGATCCTGCGGATGAGGAAGAGATCGCCGTGGTTCGCGCCCTGTATAACGAAGCCGCCGCCGAGTTCCTCAATGACGGGGCCATATTTACGAGGCCTTATGGTGAGTTGGCTTCCATTGTATATGAGAAGGCCGCAGCCTATGCCAGGACCCTGAAAAGGCTCAAAAAGACCTTTGATCCGAATAATATTATGAATCCCGGCAACCTGTGCTTCTAAGGAGGGTAAGAGAATGTCTAATAAATTAAAAGTAAGGTATTACAAGCCTAAATCGGATATTGCTCTGGATATCACGGATATCCAGAATTTTGTCTACGACATGAGCCGTTGTATCAAATGTAAAGGTTGCACCTGGGTGGATCATACCTATATGCCGGGCGCCAAGTTTATGACCCGATGCCCCAGTGCCACTAAATACGAGTTTGATGCATATGGCGCTTATGGGAAAATGAGAATTGGTCATGCCATGGCCGAAGGTGTTTTGGAATGGAATGACAAGGCCTTGGAGATTATATATGCATGTACATTGTGCGGGGCATGTGATGTGGGTTGTAAAAGGAATCTGGATCTGGAGGTTGAACTGACGCTGGAAGCCCTCCGGGTCAAGGCCGTCAAGGATGGTGTCGGTCCCATGCCCGCACATAAGAAGATTGCCGACAATATTGTTAAGAAACATAACTTTTATGGGTCTGCCCAAAAAGACCGGACCGGCTGGATTACCAAAGGGATTACACCCGCCAAAAAGGCCGATGTGCTCTATTTTGTGGGATGTACCGCTTCGTATGTGAATAAGGAGATCTCCCAATCCACCGCGAAGATCTTCAAGGCCTCGGGCACGGATTTTATGCTGATGCCCAATGAATGGTGTTGTGGGAACACCTTGTTCTCCGTGGGCATGCTGGATGAGGCCAAGGCCCTGGCTGAGCGGAATGTGGAAGAGATGCGGAAGACGGGAGCTAAGACCCTTGTGACTAGCTGCGCCGAGGGTTATCGGATGTGGAAGGTGGATTATCCCAAACTTTTAAACATCTCTACGGCGGATCTGGGTTTTGAGGTGCTTCATCTAGTGGAGTTTGTGGATGAGAAGATCAAGGACGGCGCTTTGAAGATGAAAAAACCTTTTGATACGCGAATGACCTATCATGATGCGTGCAGTCTGAGTCGATTGAGCGAACCATGGACCCCTTGGGAAGGCAAGCGGGGTTGGATGGGTTGTGTGGAACCTCGGCTCAGGAGACGCCGGGGGACAAACGGAGTCTATTCCCAACCCAGGGAAATCCTAAAGGCCATACCCGGGGTGAATCTCATCGAGATGCCCAGGACCAGGGAAAATGCCTATTGTTGCGGCGCCGGTAGGGGTACCAAAGAGGCATTTCCTGAATTTGCCCGCTTCTCCGCGAACCATCGGCTGGAAGAGGTCAAAGAGGTGGGTGCCGAGACATTGGTGACAGCCTGTCCGTGGTGTAAGAATAATTTCACCCAGGCCGTTAAAGCAAACGGAGATGATGTGCAGGTCTTGGATATCTCTGAAGTCATTTGCGCATCCATTAAAGGTTAAGGTGTAAGGAGGAAAATCATGGCGATATCCAAAGAAATCTATAGTGTATTGGAAACCATTGTAGGCACGGAATACATCTCTGATGATCCAGTAATTTGTGAGGCTTATCGAAGCGGACCTGGCGGTTATGAAAACGGCCTGGGGTACGAACGGGTCATGACCACCATCCCGGGATGCGTGATTATGCCGCGAACCACTGAAGAGGTCCAAAAGATCGTCAGGGTCTGTTACCGGAATGACGTCCCATATGTACCCTACAGTACGGGATTTTATGGGCCGCGATCTCATCCCCATGTGGAGGAGGCCCTGTTGATCGACCTCAAGCGCATGAATGATTTCGTACTTGATGAAAAACATTTCTATGTGGAAGTGGGGCCTGGGATGGTTTATTCACCGATTCAGCAAGAATGCATGGATCACGGTGCATATGTGGTGATCGGCGGCGGGGGCGCCCAGGCCTCGGCCATCGCCAACCTTATTGGGGATGGTTGGTCTCCATTGAGCCACCGGATCGGCTTGCCCCATCGCCGTATCCTGGGGACCGAATTGGTGTTGCCGGATGGTGAATTGATTAAAACAGGCTCCTTGGCTACGAGCGATGATCCTTTTTGGGGAGAGAGTCCCGGACCGGATTTGAGGGGCCTTTTGAGGGGTTACACCGGTGTTCGAGGTTGTCTGGGAATCGTCACCCGGATGGCCATCAAGACCCTGCCTTTCCAACCCGAACGGCTGGAACCGACGGGTATTTCGCCCAATACAGCCTTGGCCTTGCCTGAGAAGCGCATTAAATGGATCAATTTTGTGGTGCCTTCCAAGGAGGCGCAGGTTAAGGCCATGAAGGAAATCGGCCATGCGGAGATCGGAGGGGCCGTGACCAAGGTGCCGCTTTTCTGGCGCGCCATTGCCAAGGCCGAGGACAAGGAACATTTTTGGGAGATGTGGGGTCAAGAGAACGAGGAAACCATTGCTAATTTTTTTATTGTTCGGGTCCTGTTGATTGGGTATACTTCCGAGGAACAGATGGAATATGATGAACGGGTCCTCATGGATATCATGAAGGAAGTGGGTGGAGAGGCCCGACGCACCAAGCCGTCGGATGAATCCTGGATCAAGAATGCCGATTCGGCCGGCATGTGGCTGATGTGCGGTGGTTATGTATCCGTGGATTATGTGATAGAGACCTTGTCCCAGGCAACGGAACATGGTCCTGCTTACGCGGAATTGAAGAAAAAATACACGCCGCCATTGATGCCGGATTACGGCGATCCGGGATGGTTCCAGAGTTTTGAGTTGGGGCATCAGGGTTATTCAGAGTTCCTGGTATATTGGGATCAGGATGATGACACAGACAAGGTGGACCAGTTCTATGTGGATACATCCAAGATGAATATTAAACATCGATTTTATACCTCATTGCTGGGTCCCCATCAGCCCCTGTATCTAACAGGACCGAAATACGGGCCTAACTACCATCATTATATGCTTAAGGTAAAGAACGAGTTTGATCCTAAATGGATGTCCCACCCGCCGGTTCCTTTGGCTCATGATGTGTTTGTGGAAAGGGCGCCTTGGATGCACAACATGAAGGATTGGGAATCTCCGGAGGATCTGCCGAAGTAGTCCAAATTAGAGAATGGTCATAATCAAAAGGGTGATTATCTTCAAGTCTTTTATGGGAAGGGGATCACCCTATTTTGTTTGACAACTCATGCTCTTAAGTGGGATTAATAAAAGAACATTTACTGTCTATGCACAATCCCCAATTTAGTTGGTCGATGATTCGGTTTCAATGGGTCGAGGGGTCAAGGGTTCGAGTGAAGTACGTAATGGTTGGATAAAATTATTAGAAGATAAGCACTTGAATCCTCGATCCCCGTAATGCTTTCTTCGGTTGATTGGAAGAAAAGCCCTATTTTCAAAACTTACCGATTAGACTATTTATGAAAATTGCCCTGATTAATGTCTCCGGACAATTATCCCTGGACGGCTCACGTCTGATTTCCGCCCTGCTCAAACGAGGGGGGCATCATGTTTGGAGCGTGTTCCTGGCTCGGAAGGTCCCCCTCCATTATCATGATGACGAACTGGCCCCTTTACATGACCTGTTAAGACAAGTTGACCTGGTTTTGCTCGCAATTTACAGCACTTATGCCATTCGGGCCGTACAGATCACACAATTTATTCATCGCCATTATCCCGGTTTGTTGGTAATTTGGGGAGGCCCGCACTGTATATCCGCACCTGAATTGGGGCTCCAATACGCCGATGGGGTCTGCTTTTCCGAAGGTGATGAGGCTGTTTTGGATTTTGTGGATCGACTGGAGGCAGGCGCTGACTATCTATCGACGCCTAACATGGCGTTTAAAACAAACGGCTCTCATATCGTGAATAAAAGCCTGCCACCTTTTACGGATCTGGATAGCCTTCCTTATTATGATTATGGATTGGAGGATCATTTTCTCCTGGATCATGGATTATTCCCCATAACCAAAAAGATACTCAAAGAACGTCATGCTGGCTACCCATATTATACGCCCATGCTATATTTTCTTACTTCAAGGGGATGCCCCCATCGATGTTCCTATTGCAATAATAGCCGCTATATTCAGGTGTTTGGACATAATACCATTCGATTTCATACGGTGGATCGCATTATCGATGAATTGGTCCACACCTTGGAACATTTTGACTTTTTCCAATTGGTGGGTTTTGGAGATGACGATTTTTTCGCCAGGCCGACAAAACAGATCGAGGATTTTGCCCGGCAATATAAAAAGAAGATAGGACTCCCGTTCGGGATAGCCGTCAGTGCCAATACATTTAAAAAGGAGAAGATGGAGGTTCTTCTGGCTTCCGGGTTAAGGGTCATTCAGATGGGTGTGCAATCCGGAAGCCAAAGAATGCTTGATCAGGTCTATAATCGCAAGATCAGTGTACAAAAGACAAAGGAAGCCGTCCAAGCGATTCAACCCTTTTTGAAAAAAACGGGCCTGGACCTGCTCCTGGATTTTATTGTCGATAGTCCATACGAGACAAAAGCGGATATCGCTCAAACTTATCGCTACCTGTTGGATTTGCCTTTAAATGTGGGTATCAACTTATTCTTCTTGGCTTTTTTCCCGGGGACCCCGATCTATGAGAGGGCTTTGAGAGATGGGATTATCGAGCCCTTTAATGAAAATACGTTCAGACTCTATACCCGTGGGCCGGTCCGGTATCAAAAAAATTATGAGATGGTATTGGTTCTGTTTGTCAAATATCTCAGACAACATCCTGGGATGTTGCGTTTTGTTCCTCGTTTCATGCTTCGCTTTTTAGGCTCGGGCTTCATGTGTGCTGTTGCGTCCATGTTCCCCAAATCATTTTATTCATTGATCAGTAAAACCTTTCTTCGGAAAAAATCCACCTGAACGTCATACCTGCAATGGAGAGTATATGTCAGTCCGTAAATATGGGATTTTCAGATGGGGCGCTAGCATTCAGCACTCAGCTACCAGGCAAGTACTCGTTTTTAAAAGTTCTGGCTGATTACTGAAAACTGAATGCTGATAGCTTGAATCCGGAAATTTTAGTCTCTGAATGAACACGGGTTAAGATCGGAAATGGTTAACCTGTCATTTCATTTTAAGGCTTTTCTCCCCAAAAAGGCTGAACTTCAACCACTTAAAAGCAAGGAGCATTAGCTTGATATCATCGTTTGCCAATTCTTCTACTTTAGATTCCACTTCAAATCGGTTTAAAAATCCACTTTTCAAGATAAATTCCCTGAACCGATCCAGATTGTATGAGGCCATGTAAAACATCTTGATTTTTTGTGCGACGTGGTCTTTTGGCCCTAGATCTTTCGCAGAAGTAATAATCTCCATCCATTGATCATTCATGGCATTATAAATATCCATGCCTTCATTCCCCATCCATTCATCAATGGTCCACTCTTTTTCCTCTTGAAACCCCAGACAATGATTTTCAGCAACCATAAAAAAACGTTCCGTTGTGTCTCTTTTCCCATCCGGCTTGGTGGCTGCCCGTCCCACCGGATAGATTCGACATGCGCCAGGGCGGTCTTCATAAACAGCACAACCGTCTTGCGAGACGAAGGGGCATGTTTTTTCTTCATCGTTTCTCATCTTAAGATAGACCATGGGGAAGCGGCTTCGTTGGTCCATTCGTGTTTCCGTATAATCTTCAAGAAAGGTTTCTGAAGAGCAGTGAAGTCTAATTTTTAGACGCAGAATATCATATGGGGTCAGAATCAGGTTTAAGTCCTTGCAGCATTTCGTGAAGCATTTTATCCCTTTATAGCATTTAAAACGAAATCGATTATTTTTTATGCTGTTAAAGGACAGGTCTTGGTTTTTCCCTTTCATCTTACATCGCTCTCTGTTGTTGATCCTGAAACATCGACGGATTTTTGGTCGGGTTTTCCCTTTACCCAGAGGACCTTTTTCCCAAATAGCCCGAATTTTATCCATTCATACGCGAATTTGAGTAGCTCTTCATCGCTTTTCCTGATGGCGTCGAGGATCTCTGGTTCCACTTCCAGCCGTTCCAGAAACGAGCTGTTAAAGATAAATTCCCGGAATTTATCAACGTTGTAGAGGGACATAATCAGCATCTTCTGGACCTGCGGATTATCAATATCCATAGGTTGGGCCTGTATTTGGATGATAAGGCTGGAAAGATATTCGTTCATTTCTTCATAGGGAGAAATGCCTTGGCTCTCCAGCCACTCGGATATTTTGTGGGTGTCTTTTTCCTTCAGCCCCATGCACCTTGAGGATTCCGTAATAAGACTGTAGGTCCCATCATCATTGGCATCTAACGGGTACATCCTGCAAGGCCATGGCCGATCAGCATAAACGCTGCATCCTTCCGGAGTCACAAAAGGACATTTTTTGTCGTCCTCGTTCATCTTTAAGATCACCATGGGGATCAAGTGACCTTTTTTCAGGATCATAATGGTGTATTTATCCAAGAAATCACCTGAACTGATCTGTAAGTTGTTTTTTAGACGCAGAATATCATATGGTGTCAAGACAATCGTAATATCCTGGCAGCAATTGGTAAAACAGGACACTCCTGGAAAGCAATTAAATTGAAATGCATGAACACCTTCAAAACGACGACGATCTTTTTGATTCATGAGATATTCCTTTCGAAACAAATAACTTGACGGATTGGGGTACTATGTTTTTATAAAGGCCTTTTCTATAACAATATTGCAATAATGTGGTCAATGAAAAATAAAATTAGGAGGATATCTATTTATGAAGGAGCGGACTTTATCGATTATTAAGCCGGATGGTGTATTGAGAAATTTGATTGGGGAAGTTATTAAACGGATTGAAGGTCGGGATATGACCATCAAGGCCTTGAAGATGATTCGGATGACGAAAGACCAGGCCAGGGGTTTTTATGCGGTTCATGCCGGGAAACCCTTTTTTGAGAGTGTAACGGATTTTATGTCATCTGGTCCATGTGTGGTCATGGTGTTGGAGGGTGAAGATGTAATCAAGCGATATAGGGAATTGATGGGAGCGACCAACTACAAAGATGCGGCGGAGGGGACCATCAGAAGAGAATTTGCTGTGGATATTGAGAAGAACATTGTTCATGGCTCTGACTCACCAGAGACGGCTCAATTTGAAATCTCATATTTTTTTAATGCCTTGGAACTACCAAAATAATGATATGCGTTTGATTGACTAATGAGACCATGATACTTTATCCATAAAAATGGGCAATCTTTTCGTGGCATAGAAGGTTTATAATGCTTGCTCAAATTCGATCTAAAAGATTGATCATAAGAATGTCTAAATCAATGGTCGCATTCGTAATTTGAGCCTATCGCAATTGTTCAAGGGATATTTTTAAAGGTTAACACGCAGGTGGAAAGGTCGGAATTCCCTGATACAGTTGAAATACCCACAAAAGGCTATCCGGCGATAACAGATGAGGTGAGAGTTTTTTCCTCAGACCATAGCTTTTCCCGGATAGCCTTGATTGGTGATTATTCTTTTGTTTCTTCTTCAGGAGAGGTGGCTTTTTCTTCCTTTAATCCTTTTATCTCTTCCTTTAGACTTTCCACCTCGCTTTTCAGATCGTTTGAATCGTCATTAAAGTCATCAGAGGAGGATTTGTCTTTTATCTCCTCGATACCAAGATAGGTTGCCAGGGCACCGCCAAGAATCAATAATATGGGTATGCACCCCATTAAAACGATGATAAAAGATTTCCACCAAAAGATTAGACCAATAATTCCAAGAATCAATGCGATAATTCCACCGGCTAAAGACATCATAATAACTCCCTCCTTCAATTAGGATTAACTTAAAATGGATCTCATTTTATCTCGATATATTGCTTTTTTTGACTGGATGTGTCATCGGCTAAAAGTTGTGTCATAGATTAATCAATCTTTTGAAAAAGTCAAATAAAATGCTGAGAGACTATAAAGTATTTTAACATTTTTCCTGGAAAAAATATACTATTCAAGATATCTGTATAATCTGAGATAAACAATCTTTAGGTCACCTGAAAGCAATGAGTAGCGGCATCGTTCAAGAACTATGGGGTAAAATAACACGAACGGGCCTTGTGGATATTATTTTGAAATTTTTGTTGCAAATTTTATGGATAAGTTTTAATTAAGGTAAAATAAGTAATTGCCAAGCCGAAAGATCGTTAAAATCGATGTAATTTAGAGAAAAATAAAGAAAAAATGGATTTATTAGCTATAATATGAGGAATATTTCTGTTTTTTTCAGAATTTTAGAATTGAATAAATTTTAATATCAAATTAATGTAATAGATTGCCTTTCCGGAGGAGGGTGCCAGCGTAGCTCAGATGGTAGAGCAACTGATTTGTAATCAGTGGGTCGGGGGTTCGATTCCCTTCGCTGGCTCCATTCTCAGAGGAGATGGAGAGGTTCCCGAGCGGTCAATGGGAGCAGACTGTAAATCTGCCGGCTCAGCCTTCGGAGGTTCGAATCCTCCCCTCTCCACCACATCGGATTCTTCTCACGGATTAAACCCTTGGAAAAGAATCTACCCTTTACGGGATTTTAAGCCAAGGAGTGCAAATTTAAGCGGGAATAGCTCAGTTGGCTAGAGCGTCAGCCTTCCAAGCTGAGGGTCGCGGGTTCGAATCCCGTTTCCCGCTCCAATACAGACAACATCCTTCCGGCATTGCCTGTTGGGTGATAAGCTTTAGCCCACGTAGCTCAGTAGGTAGAGCACATCCTTGGTAAGGATGAGGTTCACCGGTTCGATCCCGGTCGTGGGCTCCATAAAATTAAAGATGGTGAGTTTATACATGTTAACGTTTTCATATCAAGTCAAATACGCATGAATATATGAAGGGGGTTAGTGATGTCGAAGAAGAAATTTGAGAGGACGAAGCCTCATGTAAACGTTGGGACGATAGGCCATATAGATCATGGCAAGACGACGTTAACGGCGGCGATTACGAAGCATCT
>JAFGGA010000127.1 GCA_016930835.1 Deltaproteobacteria bacterium | reverse complement strand
CTCACCATATCGGTAATATGCCTGCGGGTCAAAATCACTCCAACTTCGTTTTATAGTCAGGCTTTCGGCGCCTCGCTACGATAATTGTTGCAAGATTCAGGTAAAAAAATGATTAAAAGGCATCTCAACCATTTTCATTGATTATCTGATCAATAAAATCCTTTACACCGTTTTCGATGGTAAAATTTGGTTTGAAGCCCAGTTCATTTTGTATGGGCGAATAATCAAATTTGTATGCCAGTTGGAATTTTCCAGGAAGCAGGGTGATATCAGCATCAGGAATTAAAGTGCGGACATAGTCAGCAACCTCAGCAACAGAATGGATATCACTTCCTGCGGTAAAACATCGACTTTCCGTCTTCAATGCCTTGCTTGCCAGTACCAGTGACCTTGCCGCGTCTTCAACATAAATCCAGTTATGAATCGATTCGCTATAAGGAACTTTTCCAGGCTTCCCGATTGCGGGTTTAATAAAAAGTTCTTCATCAAATTTTGTTCCAATCCCTGAGCTTCTGCCCGTACCATATACATGGGTGAACCTCACGGCGATAGCATCCAGCGAGTAGGTCCTAAAATAGTAATCCACGCATCTTTCATTGAAAGACTTGGTGGCGCCATATAGAGATCCGGGGAAATGGGGGGCATCATTGGGAATAAATTCCTCCCTGTATTTATCATGTCCGCCAAAGACAGCTACGCTGCTGGACATTACGACCCTTTTAACCCCTGTCATCCTACCGGCCTCAAGCACATTGACAGCGCCGTCACAATTGACACGCACGGTGACCGCGGGATTTAATGAATCAAGTATGGCCGCGGTATGGATAATATTTTCTATTCCATGATCCGTGCAAACCTTGACAAGGGGATCTAATTCCGTAATATCGCCGGTAATAGCAGTGAGTTTACTGCTATCCCGGTCCCCCAGTAATCCTGCCAGACGATCCTTATCCGGTTTAATGTCATAAACGACTATTTGGTCGCCTTCCCGGGCTAACATTTTTACCACCTGCCTGCCTATGAATCCCGAACCTCCGGTAACTAAATATCTCATCATTGCCTCCTTATACGATCGTGGATTATTTGCACAGTTATGTTACCACCGGACTAATTCCGTGAGGCGCTGGGCGAAGCCGGGTGCCTCCACGAATGCGCGCTGTAATTCCTTATCGAGTCTTAGCTCTCGGGGATGTTTTTTCAATATCATTGATGCGAGTTCGTTAGCTCGTTCCATAAGCTTCTCATGGGGAACTACTTCTTGTATCAGGCCCATACGCAACGCCACATCCGATCCAAACTGTTGCAGGCAAAGGGTGATGTAAAGAGCATTCCCCAGGCTCAAATGGTGAGTGTACGGCATTGCATAGCTTTTTCCTCTGGGAGATTCTGATGAGATTTCCGAACGCTCACGTACACCCGTGCGAGACTGAAATTCAGCCTGTGGAAGCCCGAACTTCGCCCGTTCCGAGGCGATACGAATATCGGAATACAGCACCGCGCAATTGAACGCGGAACCGATACAGTAGCCATCAACGGCTGCGATGATCGGCTTAGGACAATGTAGCATCGCCCTATAACACGGCCACGTCCCCCAACCATCATACAGTTTGCCATGACCTCCTTTTTCCTTGAGATCCTCACCTGAAGAAAAGTTTCCACCAGCACCGGTGATAATAATACACGACAAATCATCATCATCCGTATAATCCCTTATCGCTTCCTCAAGACCTTCGAACATGTCCTCGGTCATTGCATTAATCTTGTCGGGTCTATTGAAGGTAATAAAGGCCATGGGGCCTTTCTTCTCATACAGAATATCCTTTCTTCCCCATTCACGAATAATATTTTTTTTCTCCATTATTTTTTTCTCCTCATTATTATTTAGTAATCGTCTCATGATCGTATTCGCCATTCGCAGTGGTGAAACGCCACTGGATCCCGGCATCCGCCTGTCTGGGTTCGGACACGCACAGGCAGGCCGGAATGACAAGAATGCGTATTTTCCGTCTTTTTACAAGATCGTCAAATTTGTCTACTTATTTTAGAGAATCTTGATCCCGAATCTGAATATCTGGGTATCCAAACAGATAAATGTATCGGTATGGATAATACCTTCAACATGGGCCAATTTATTCGATAAAAAAGTATTGAGCGACTGATTCGAATCAAATCAGAATATCCCGATCAGATCGTATCTCCCTGTGCATACCGCCAACCAGGTGTTTTCATCCATACTGCTCAGAATTTTCATGATTTCATCCAATCTATTCAGGGCTACATTAAAGGCAATTACAGCAGGGACGTTGCCCCCGATCTTTCTCGAGTCAATATAAAAGAGCCTGCGTATTATTTTGGCCTCTGTCAATGCATTGATCCTTCTCCGCACCGTTGCCGAGCCTATGTTTAGCTCTTTGGCCATATCCTCGGGGGTCTTGTTTTCATCTTCCGCCAAGATCCGCATTATATTGATATCGGTTGCATCCATTTTTTTCATAATATTCCGCCCATTGGTGTCCAAGATAGACTTAATTCGACCTTTCCCATTATGTAAGTGATTTTTTTCAATGACGTCCATGGCCGGTTTCATTTTGTGTTTCTCTTTTTTTATTTTGAAAAGAGATCCCCGGTACCTCCGAAAACCGTTTTTGGACAAGCATGATTCCCAACAATAAATGTTCGGGTTCGAATATCGTCAGGATAATCGCGTACCCAATTCCGGCCAATGAACTTTGTGTAATCACCCCGATGATGAATGATTTGATGTCCAGCCAGAGGGATCTTATGGATTATTATCATAAGAAATAGTAACTGCCAATCACTAATAATGGTACGTATCGGCCCAGACTTCTTTGAGTTTTCAGGACCTTGGATCTTTTGATTGACCTCGTTCCATTAACCTCCTCCCCCAAGCGCCGACCATGTTCCATAAGTCAATTGCCGGACACAGGGTGTCGGCTATTTTGATCAGGTATCCTATGATGCATCGATATTGAAAAGGTTAATAAATCCAGACAATTCATTTCCCATCCGTTGATGGGAGGGGATAAAGGGGAGGGTATTCGGGGTGTTTCTGGATAAGCGCTAATCCGTGTTTTTTATCTTCTGAGGTAAATATAGAAAATATTCACCTTCTTCTTTTTTTCCCCTTTTTAAGCAACCTTCACCATAGATCCGGCATTTTATTCCAAGCTCATTCAATACGGCATCTTTCTGGTCCTTATTGAGACGGCCTTGTTCAATCAATTTGAGCATGGACATGATCCTGAATCTATCCATCCCTTTGAGGCTGGAGGATAGTTGATCCGGTGCCCCGCCCTGTTTGACCACAAGTTTTCGTCCGATCAGGTGGATAGGGTAGCGGCACGAGATCCGAAGCCATAAGTCATAATCTTCGCACACGGGAAAATCTTCATCAAACAGCCCGACTTGATCCAGCAGAGACCGTTTCAGCATCACGGCCGAGGGGCTCACCAGGCATAGCTTCAAGGACGGCACAAAGATATCACCCGAGGGCTTGAGGTGTTTTTGACGGGGATTTGCGCGACGACCGTTCCGGATCCAGATCTCTTCGGTTTGACACGCAACGGCCCCGGGATTCTCTTGAAAAAACCGTATTTGGACATCCAGCTTCTCCGGCAGCCAATAGTCATCCGAATCCAGAAAGGCTATCAACCTGGTTTTTGAAGCTTTTATCCCCGTATTTCTGGAAGCTGAAACCCCTTGATTCTTTGCATGTGTAATCCATACCAAATGATCCTTGAAAGGGGCTAAGGCTTCATTTGTTCGGTCGGAGGAGCCGTCATCAACTACGATAATTTCATAATCATTGAAGGTCTGTGACAGGACGGATGCTACCGCCCGTTGAACCTGATTAGCCCGATTATAGGTGGGAATAATGACGCTGACTTCAGTCATAACAACCCTTGCCAGATGAACGCGAAAAGGCCTCCTAAGAGCAAGGTGCCTTCAAGCAGAAATTCGACGCGGGGGCCAGGCGAGACAAATCCTTTTTCATATTTCCATAGACAATAGGCAAAGGATAAAAGGGGTAGGACGAGGATGTATGAAAATGGGCTGATGAGTTTGAAGAGAGGGGAAACCAAAAAAAACACGGCCGCCGAGAGGATCACGCATTTAAGAAGAAAAATGGTTTTCTTTTCTCCCAGGATGAGTGGAAGAGATTCCACTCCAACGATCATGTCCCCTTGAACCTGGAGGAGTTCAAAAAAAGCGGATCGAATATAGGCCATGGACAATACGATATAAAACATGATCAAAGCGGCAAGCCATTCAATTTGTTCCATGGCAAGCGAGGGGATGCCGGCGATGACCACCGCCCAAGCGATGGCCTCAGCCAAAGTTTTTGACCCGGGGATATCCTTTATCTTTGTATACCTCAAGAGGTGCTGGATACGGATGGGTACAATATTAAAGCTGTATATGATCCCCAATATATTCATTCCGACCATGGCTGAAAATACGTTAAAGCCGAGGTATGCCCCAATGACAAGAGATCCCAGGATGGCAAGAACACCCGTGATGATCAAAAAGAAGCGATGTTTTTGATAAAAATGGGCCCTTTCCGGGTCATTATAGGTGCTTGCCCCCTTATCCAAAAAACGGTTCAGAACGTGCATGGCGTAGATATATAAAAAAGTGAGCATGGGAAATAAGATATCCGGCTTTTTATCCATCAGTGTGCTGATGGCGTAGGAAAATGAGAACGCGCCTGCGGCCACAAGGAAGTTACTGAATAAAAGAAATTTGAAGGCCATCTTGATCCATCGACCCATATAGGTTTCTCGACGACTTTGGATAGATTCTATTTCTTGAACCACATCCTTGATCAGCCAATTGGGGGTGGATGCGCCCGCGGTTACACCGATAACGTCCATAGCGGCAAGCGCCTCCTTGTCGAGTTCCTTTTCCGTCTCCACATGAAATGTGGGCCGTCCAACCGCCTTGGCGACCTGTACCAGACGTTGGGTGTTGCCACTGTGATATCCTCCCACGACCACTATCGCATCCACTTGTTCCGCTAATGAGCGGACCTCTTCTTGCCGGTTTCGAGTGGCGTCGCAGATGGTATTAAAGATCAGGGCATCGGGAAAACGTTGTCTTACCGCGTCTACCACCCTCTGAAATGTCTGTTCATTTTGAGTGGTTTGGGCAACCACCACCATCTTGTCAACATCCGGCAACTGATTTACTTCAGAGGGGTCGCTAATGACATGGGCCAGCCCATCTCCGTAACCCATCAATCCGATGACCTCCGCATGATCCTTATCCCCGACGATGACGGGGGTATAACCCTTATTGGTATGATATCGGATAATGGCTTGAACGCGGGCCACACGGGGGCATGTGGCATCAATGATCTTTAGGTTGCTTGCCTTGAGCGCCTTACGCTGTGAAGGGGGGATACCGTGTGCACGGATCAGCAAGGTGCCTTCCTTCACCTCGCTGAGGTCATTGGCCACTTTTACTTGTTTGGATTCGAGCAGTTCCAAGACCTGCTTGTTATGGATGAGAGGGCCATAAGTCGCTATCGGGCCTTCTTTTTTATTGGCCTCCGTCAGGACCATTTCCATGGCCCTGCGCACGCCCATGCAAAATCCGGCGGTTTTGGCTTGTTTAACCTTCAAAACAAGATTTCCTTAAATAAATCTTTCATCACGGAGACACGGGGGAAACAGAGTTTTTTGTAATTATTCCATATCCCTTTCTTCGCCGTGGAACAGGGGTGTTAAAATAAATGGAACATCCTAGATATTTCATTTTATGCCATCCATGCCAAAGAATCCAGGATGAAATATCTTTGGTAAACTGGTTACAACCTTTGATTGTTTGATCATTATTCTTGCCGTACGTGGTTTACCATTATATAGATGAAAATGTAATATTGATGGCTCGCAAAAAGTCGAAAAATACCCATTTTTGTCATTTCGGCCTGCCTGTGCGTGTTCGCACGCAGACAGGCGAAGGCCGGAATCCAGTCTTTTCAAATAGTTACATAGGCTCTGGACCCCGTCCGCAGTCTATCCCGAACTGGATACGGGACAGGGGTGACGACTTTTTACGTATGAGATTGTCAATATTCGAGTCTCATTTTTCAAAAGTGCCCAAGTTACAACCTGAATCTTGCACCAATCATCTACTGCGGCTTGAAGCGCCTTGATTATAAAGCTTGTTTCGTGATTTTGATCCTCACCATATCGGTAATATGCCTGCGGGTCAAAGTCACTCCAACTTCGCTTTATAGCCAGGCTTTCGGCGCCTCGCTACGATAATTGGTGCAAGATTCAGGTACAAATTTTATCCATGAATGCTTATAAAACAAGTCATTATTCATAACGATAAGGGAGGGGTGCGTTTTTGAAAATAATTGATTTAAGCCATACCATATCCCCGGATA
The DNA here is from genome assembly GCA_016930835.1 of Deltaproteobacteria bacterium. GTDB lineage: Bacteria > Desulfobacterota > DSM-4660 > Desulfatiglandales > HGW-15 > JAFGGA01. The sequence goes on along the minus strand of JAFGGA010000127.1, from coordinate 9,836 downwards.
TGCCGGTCTATCCGGGTACTGAGCCGCCGGTAATCTTAAATGAATGCAGCATTGAACATGATGGTTTTTACGAAAGAAAGATTACGTTCTATTCCCATACTGGTACGCATATGGATGCCCCGGCCCATCTTATTTATGGTTCCGAGACATTGGATCAATTTGCCCTTGAATCTTTTTTCGGGCAGGCCTTTCTTCTGGATGTCGTGCAGGATAAGAAGCGGTTGATCGATGTTTCCGACCTAGAACCCCATCAGGAGATCCTGAAAAGGGTTGAATTCTTTATCCTTCATACAGGGTGGAGTCGTTTTTGGGGCATGAAAAAGTATTTTCATGATTATCCTGTCCTAAACGATGAGGCAGCAGAATGGCTTGATCAATTTCATTTGAGAGGGATCGGTTTGGATACGATATCCGCAGATAGGGCTGACTCAAGGGATTTTCCCGTTCATCAGATTATTCTCAAAAGCCACACGCTCATCATTGAAAACCTGGCCAACCTGGATATAATACCATCAAAGACATTTCTGTTTGCATGTTTCCCTCTCAAGTTTGAACATGCGGATGGCTCCCCTGTCAGAGCGGTTGCCATTATTGAATGAGGTCTCGAAGCTATGAAATCATGGTTGCCTATCTGGTTGTTTATTCTTCTATTCCAAACCGCCCTTATCTCATACCCGCGAGCATCGGGGGCGCTTCCGATCGAAACATTCCTTTTTGATCCGCGAGATGGAACGAGGGATCGCGTGATTCCCATTAAAGTCTATGTGCCGAAGGAAGAAAAAAATAGAATGCCCATCATCCTTTTTTCTCACGGTCTTGGGGGATCTCGGGAGGCATCTTCTTATCTGGGGCAATATTGGGCAAATGCCGGTTACGTCGCCGTGTTTGTTCAGCACCCCGGTAGTGATGAGGGTGTTTGGAAGGATGCCCCTGTGAATAAACGGCTCGACGCCCTAAAACAGGCCGTCAATGTTCAAGCCCTCCTGGGACGTATTCAGGATATTTCATTTACCATTAATCAGCTTGAATATCTGAATCAAGAAAAGGGTCATCCCCTTTCAGGTCGGTTGAATCTCCAGAAGATCGGGATGAGCGGCCACAGTTTCGGGGCCGTGACCACGCAGGCGGTCATGGGGCAAAAGTTTTTAGGAAATCTGGACTATAGAGAAAAGCGGCTCAAGGTCTTTCTTCTATGCAGTCCATCGGTAGGGCAGGGTTTGAGTCCAGAAAATGCGTTCGGACATATTACGAGCCCTGTGATGTGTATGACGGGCACTGAAGATCATAGCCCCATAAGGGGGGCCGTGACTGCGGAGTCGCGGCGAAAGGTTTTTGCCTCATTACCCATGGGAGATAAATTTCAGCTGGTATTTTACGGCGGCCATCATGATGCATTCTCGGAGCGTGATATGAATGGACGAGAAGCAAGAGACCCTCGTTTTCATTCCGCTATTCAGCAGCTGTCCACGGCATTTTGGGACGCCTATTTGAAGGACAATGATAAGCAGAAGGGTTATTTAAAATCCGATGGTCCGAAGGCTGTTTTGCTGAAGGAAGATATTTGGGAATGGAAATGAATATGACGCACTCGCACAGGGACCGCGCAGCCCAGAGGAGCTTTTATTGCACGAAAGGAGGGAATAAAGGTAATCCCATCCCGACACGATCATGTCATTCATGTCTCGATATCTCCCATTTGCGTGATGACGTTTCTTAGATAGAGTCCTGAAATGCCTTATTCCTCATTTTCCGGATCATGGAAATAATCATCCATGAGTGTCATTAACGATTGAAGATCTTTGACCTGTGCAATATTTCCTCTGAATCGGCTGCTGTTGGGCAATCCTTTGGCATACCGGAGCAGAAATCCCCGCATGGTGAGGGCGGCACCTTTTTCACCCGTAGCGCGGGACAAAAGATTGAAATGTTCCAGAATCAGGGATCGGCGTTCAGAAAGGCCGGGTTCCGGAGCTGGCAGGCCTTTTTCCAATTGAAGAACCTGTCTGAAAATCCATGGATGATTCGCCGCTGACCGGCCGATCATAATACCATCGCATCCAGTCTCCGTTTTCATGTCCAGTGCATTCTGGGGGGTTAAGATATCCCCATTGCCGATGACCGGTATCCCCACATGCTGCTTCACACGTTTAATCCAAGACCAATCCGCCTGCCCGGAAAAACCCTGTGACGCAAATCGAGCATGGAGGGTCACGGCATCGGCCCCGCAGTCTTCGATAATATGCGCGATATCAAGGGCGTTGGGCGCTGCAGGGGACCATCCGGATCGAATCTTGACGGATAGGGGGATTGGGCAGGCCTTCCGAACAGCAAGAACGATTTCCGAGACCAGTCTGGGGTTTTTGAGAAGCGAAGCCCCAGCGCCGGTTTTAACTACTTTTTTGACCGGGCAACCCATGTTGATATCCACCATATTCGCGCCCGCATCGACTGCTATCTTAGCGGCCTCGGCCATTACATGGGGTTTGTTACCGAAAATCTGAACGGCCAGGGGTTTTTCTTGGGGGTGACTCTTGAGATAGGCCAGGGTTTTTTGTTGATTAAGAGATAACCCCATGGCGCTCACCATCTCAGTGAAAACCAAACCAGCCCCGTAACGCTTAACCATCATCCGAAACGGAAGGTTGGTAATCCCGGCCATGGGTGCCATGATCAAATGATTTTCAAGTCTTAGAGATCCGATATGGAGCATGGGGATATTTTTTTCAAGGTTATCTTCAATAGGGGGTGTGTTCATTTTAATGATTGGTTTGTTGCCTCCTCTGACATGGCACAGGGCACATGGCATATGAGATCAAACAAGGAATCATATATTTGCTTCCGGTAGATATTCCATGTAGAACCGGTAAAATGCCGCCAGGACAAGTGAATGGGTTATCTCACCATCCCGAATAAGCCGGGGAATATCATCCAAGGGCATGAGTACGATTTCTATATCTTCTTTGTCGTCCAAATCTTGATTTCCTTCGGGAAATACATCCAGGGCAACATAGGAATAGCACTTGTTGTTTAAAAAGGCTGGGTTGGCATAAACGCTCCCCAGAAGCACCATTTCGGATTCGCGATACCCGGTCTCCTCACGCAGCTCCCTTTGGGCTGCCGTGGCGGGACTGTCGCCCATTTCAATGATTCCGCCTGGGATTTCCAATGTGTTTTCCCTTATACCGTGGCGGTATTGTCGGATCAAAACGACCTCATTCCGGGGAGTGAGTGGGATGACATTGATCCAGTCATTGGACTCCAGGATATAAAAATCGTGCTCTTTTTGAGTCCTGGGTGAAAGAGCACGATCCGTTCGCAGACTGAAGATTCGAAGGGTTTGGTTTTTGTTGCTGGAGATCAATTTCCATGGTTCGGGTTTCATGTTTATTTCCTTTCAAAGAATCGTTCCAAATCATCCAATTCATGACAGACTCTGATCGGCGGTAAGCTGTCAAAAAAGAAACGGCCGTATCGGGTTGTTATGATTCTCATGTCCAGAATAGCAAGAACGCCCCTATCTGAACTCTGTCGTATCAGTCTGCCCATACCCTGTTTAAGGGCGATAATTGCAGACGGCAGTTGGTATTCCATAAAGGGATTTCCTTTACGTGCTTTTATGGATTCAATGCGGGCCGCGACCAATGGATCGCCGGGTGAATCAAAGGGCAACTTATCAATAATCAAACAGCTTAGCGAATCACCGGGCACATCCACGCCCTGCCAAAAAGACCCCGTGGCCATAAGAACGGAGTGGGTCTCCTGTTTAAATCTTTCCAACAAGACCGTTTTGGGCGCATCTCCCTGCTTATAAACCGTATACGGGATATTCTCATTCAGGGCTTCATGAACCTGGTTTAAGTTGTGGTAACTGGTGAAGAGGATTAATGCGCGACCTAGGGTGATTTGCAGAATATCCTGGATGCGGTGTGCGGTCTTCAGGCCGAAATTCGGTTCATTGGGGAGAGGGAGGTCTTTAGGGATATATAATAAGGCCTGTTTTTGAAAATCAAAATGGGACGGATAGATACCTTCCTTGATGTTTTCATTTAATCCGAGCCTGGATCGGATGTAGTCAAACCGACCATTTGTGGAAAGGGTTGCGGATGTAAAAATAATGGATTTTACCTTATCATAAAGAAGCTCCTGCAAACTCCGCGATACATCCAAAGGTGATGCATGAAAGGTCATCCCTCGCCTTTGTTTTTCATACCAATCCAGCCAGTTTGGATCATGAAAAGAGAATATTTTTTCCAATGATTGAACCATCTCTTCAGCCCGATTGGCAAGGCTCTGGAAAGAGGCATTGCGAAAATCCTTTAAGACGGCTTGTTGCTGAATAAAATTCAAACCATGACGGATGTCACGGGAAGGGCCTTCGTGGATTTTTGTGAGAACCTCTCCTTTCAATTGCCCCCTCGCTTCTGAATCGGCAAAAAGAGTCTGGAGGTCGTTTATTCCCTTTCTTATCGAATCCAAATGTTTTTCAAATTTTTTTCGGGAAGAGCCATCCAACTCCTTTTCCATGTCTTTTAGGAATTGCAGCAACTGCATGGTACCTAGGCTTTCACCGAAATACGAGGTGGCGATTTCTTCTATCTTGTGGGCTTCATCAAAGACAGCTACCTGAAATCGGGGGATGATCTCGCCAAACCCCCCTTTTTTCACCTTCAGGTCAGCGAAAAAGAGATGGTGATTGACAATGATCAGCTGAGATTGAGCCGCTTTCTTCCGAACCATGTTTAGATAACATTCCTCCATATGGAGGCATTCCGACCCTAAACACTGCTCCGATGTGGCGGAGATATTTTCCCATAAGGGATCATTGTCGCTGAGCCAATGAAGTTCCGCTCTATCACCGAATGTAGTGGTTTTCATCCATTCATCGATCCGTTGTCGGATTTTTTCTTTATCAGGCACCATGAGTGATGATTGGGATATGTAACGAAGGTATTTGAACCGGCAAAGATAGTTGGTCCTTCCTTTCATAAGCAAGGCGTCGATATGAGAGGCCATTGCGCTTTCGAGCAAAGGAATATCTTTCAAGAAGATCTGTTCCTGGAGATTCTTGGTTCCGGTAGAGATGACGGCTTTTCTACCGCTCAGAACAAGAGGGGTGAGGTATGCCAATGTCTTACCGGTCCCGGTTCCGGCCTCGAGGATGGCATAAGTTTTTTTTTGAATACAAGTATCAATCAATTGGGCCATTTGGACTTGGGAAGGGCGGTATTCAAAATCCTTAAGGGACTGCGCCATTCGGCCATTTTTCCCCAATATGTTCTCTATAGAATGTGAAGGGTAGCTCATGATCTGACCATAGTATTTCGAGAAAGATACGTCAATTTTTCTAAAAGGCCTCTTTTTTCATCGTGTAGATCTTTCTGAAAAAAAAACTTGAAACGGGATCTAAAATGCCTTAAATATTTTCGATTGATAAAACATTGTGTATTTTAGATGTAATTTTTTCCATATTCATCCGCCAGAGGGGCACAAGGATCTCATTCTTAGTACCCTTGGGGTAACACGCAATATTCCGATTGATAACCTATTGCTTGCAGCAGGATGGGTCATTAATACAAAGTAAGGCATTGGAGTCAAGATTTGATTGTTGTTGTCTTGACAATTCGTCAAATATTCTATCGCTTAAAAGATTCGATATGTTTGCCTTACCTTGATAAAATTGATAAGTGACTGAATTTATTGGTACTCTTTTTTTGAAAAATCATGGCATATAAAATGCAAAAATGATATGATGAAGTAGGCATTTGGCACAAAAAAAACACTAGGAAGGGGGATCACATGGAAAAAGAGATTCTAACCATTGAGGAGGCCGCGGATTATCTGCAAATCGGAAAACGATCCATCTACAAGCTGGCAAAAGAAGGAAAGATTCCTGGCAAGAAGGTTCTTAATAAATGGCGTTTTGAAAAAGAGAGCCTGAGGATGTGGGTAAGTCGTGGAGAAAAAAAATAACCTTTAATCTTTATATCTCTGAGAAACCGCTTTAATGCATTATTGATCATGATATGATCAAGGGCTTTTTACATGAAGGCAGTAGACGATAGAGATGAGAAAGGTGGTGGGGTGATGCTCCACCACCAAACCTTTATAGAAATTTACCATTCAAGAAATCCACACCATTCATTACAACCTGTTTGATGATAATGGAGAGAACCACCGGATTATACCGTAATGGTCTATGGGTCGATCTTCGGATCTACATGTATGATTACATGGCCGATCGCCGGGATCTCATCCATTAAACAAGTTTCAACCGATTTTGCAATCTTATGCCCCTCCACCACGGTCAAATTGCCGTCCACTACAATGTGGGTTTCCATTTGATAAAGCCCACCGGATGTCCTGACTTTGATATCATGCGTGTCCATAACACCTTCAACACCGCGTATGCATCTCTCGATGGCATTTAGGATGTTGGGGTGAGGGGCCGTATCGAGGAATTCACGCAGTGTGTTTCTCAAGATATCCAGTCCAACTTTTATGATGAAGAATGAAACCAAAAGGGCTGCATATGAATCGAGGATATGCCAAGATGGTTTTAGCCGTGCACCTGCCACACCGATCAGTACGGCTACTGATGAAAAGGCGTCAGACCGATGATGCCATGCATTGGCGATGATCAGATCACTTTGGATGCGACGCCCGATGAATATGGTATATTGATATAATGCCTCCTTAGAGACAATGGATATAGCCGCACCCCATAAAGCAAGTACGGTGGGATGATATTCCTTATGGTGATAGATATTCAATGAGGCATTCATTCCAATGAATATGGCTGTTCCAATCAGTGCCATCCCAACCACCGCGGAGGCCAAGGTCTCCATTCGGGCATGACCAAATAAATGGGTTTCATCGGGATCTCGTTTGCCGAGTCGAATCCCTACCAAGACCACGGCATCAGTGAAAAGATCTGATATGGAATGAACTGCATCGGCGATGAGCGCCTGGCTATGCCCCAGAATGCCGCCGATAAATTTTAAAATAATCAGAGCAGTGTTTATCAATGCTCCGATGATGGTCACGGATTTGGCGGTATGGATTGATCTTGTTTGTTTCTCCGACATTGTCATCCAGGGATTTTATTTTTGATCTTCCAATCTTTTGAGATTTTCTATTGCAAACTCTATGGTAGGGTCAAGCTCTAAGGCGATTCGGTAGTATCGAATGGCCTGTTCTGTATCCCCCATATCCCGATAGTTGGAGCCGATGTTGGCGTAATCAATGGCCGATGCGGGGTTTAGCTTAAGAACCTTTTGGAACGATTGAATGGCTTTTTCGTATTCTTTGAGTTTGAAATGGCAAAAACCCATGAGGTTGAAGATGTCCGTTCTCTCAGGGTCGTATTTTTCGGCCTTCTTAAGGACGGAAACGGCATCTCCATATCTTTCAAGATCCTTTAGACACTGGGCCATATAGGAATAGACGGCGGGGATATCTTCTTCCTTGGGGTTTAAGGTTAATGCCCTTTCAAGGTATTCTAATGCCGCTTCAGGATCATCGAGCAAAAGAAAACATTTTCCCAGAAAGAATTGGATATAGTATTTCCCCGGCATCAGGATGTTCATTTTTTTAAGTTGTGTAACGGCCCATCGAGGATCTCTCTGCTCCGCCATGATTTTCGCGGAAAACATGCCCACGCTGGTACCGGCCGATCGTTCCCGGAAATGGGCCCCCGGAATCATGGTATAAAAGGCGGGAATCCCTAACCGGGGATGTGTGGTGTTTACGACAATCACTTCCATCCCTTTTCGATTCAGGGCGGCTATGCAGTTTTCAATTTCCGTCTTGATATTTTCATCGGCCAGGTTCGGTAGCTGCCCAATGTCAATGGTCTCGGGGCTTTTCATGACATAACGGGCTTCTACCAAAGTTTTCAATTTGGGCAGACCGCTTGCCATGTAGTTTGAATTGGAGTTGAAATCGCCGGCCAGCTGGGCCGTTTCAGTAAGGGCTCTGCTGAGCGCCTTTTGAGGATCTGGGGTGGTTCCCGCGGTCCAAACAATCTCACTCTTTTGGGGAAAGGTGGTTGGATCATAGGCCAACACGCCGATGCTGGGTATTCCGGTATCCAGAGAGAAATCCGTCGCGAATAATCGGATACCGGCCCTCTGATATTTTCCTAACATCTCCATGACCAGAGGATCTGTAACAGAGTTCAGGTTGATGGCGTTCGTAGAGAGCCTTTCCCGACTGATAATGGATGATACATGCCGTTCAGTGATTTCACAAATACCCTGGAGGATGGCTTCTTCGACACAGTTCCCGGCCGAAGGACCGTTAAATTCATTAATGGTGTAAAACCAATCAAACGGGATCAGCATTTCTTCCCGTCGGGTCATGTTGTAGGCCCATGTCCACTGAAGGGGAAGGTTTGAAAAGATCTCTTTGGCCCTCTCCAAATCAGGTGAATCATCATGAACGGAACGGGCGATGAATTCAAAAGGAATGGCCCGGTCTTTCACATTTTGGTAGGTATCCATAAAAAAATGGCTTCTGTTTTTCCAGAAACTAAAAAAACTGAATCTCTCGGCCAACTCCATGACGGCACTGGCCTCTGCCTGTTGAGGAGTACCGCCTTTGCCCATCTGCTTCTTGGTCCCGATGATGTCTTCGGCATCCTTCCCACAGATACTGAAAAAGACGGGGATATCGAGCCGGCCGTTATCCATCCGTGCGGTACGGTCCAATATGTCCAGGTCTATTTCCTTTAGCCTCTTTTTAAAACGTTTAACGGTTTCTTCAGGGGTCAATACCTTATCTTGGTCATGGGTATATTTCTTCAATGCGTCTTGTAATATGACTTTATGATCCATAATAATTTTCCTTGTTTAATACTCGATTCAAGCTCCCTGAGACATAGCCGTCCAGGTCAAGGGCGATATGCGTAAAACCGATTTCCCTGAACCGTTCAGTGATCCTGTCTCTAAGGTTTGTGTCGGTGAACCTTTTCCATTCCAGCTGTTCCACTTCGATCCTGGCCACGCTGCCATGGTGTCTTACTCGATATTGCCGAAAGCCCTCGTTGGCCAAAAAAGCCTCAGCCATGGTCACCATTTGAAGTTTCTCCAAGGTTATGGGCGTTCCGTAAGGGATACGCGAGGCCAAACAGGCCATGGCCGGTTTATCCCATGTGGAAAGCCCCATTTCTTTCGATAAAAACCGGATCTCTTCCTTGGTTAATTGTACATCGATAAGCGGGGACAGGATTCCCATCTCCGTCGCGGCCTTCATCCCGGGACGGTAATCATTCAGGTCGTCCGTATTGGCGGCGAAGACGACATGCCGGATACCTTTGTCATGGGCTAATTGTTTAAGGGTCCGGGAAAGGGATTTCTTGCAATAATAGCAGCGGTCCGGTTGATTGGCCGCAAATTCTGAGATAGCCGTTTCATCCGATTTGAAAATAATGTGATGAATCCCTTCTTTTTTTGTGAAGCGTACGGCCTCTTCTCGTTCCCAAGGAGGGTATGCGGGAGAATCCGCCGTGGCGGCAATGACCTTGTCCCCTAGCTCTTTATGACTCAACGCCAATAGAAACGTGCTGTCCACGCCTCCTGAAAAGGCTACCAGCACGGAATTCAAATCTTGAATAAGGTTGACGAGTCTCTCTTTTTTTTGGCGAGCGGCATTCTCATCCATGGTCTGTTCCTTTTAATACGATATCCCATTGGTGTCCGAAATAGATTCAATTCGAGCTTTTTGCTTATTTCAGTGATTGTTTATCAATAACGTCCATAAACGGTTTCATTTCAGGTTTCTCTTTTTATCGATTTCGAAAGGGGGTACGGGGATCTCTTTTCAATTTCACACCATTT
>JAFGGA010000126.1 GCA_016930835.1 Deltaproteobacteria bacterium | reverse complement strand
GTTCTGCGACTATCACCATTGAGTTGCAAGACGATGGCGGTACGGCCAACGGCGGTGATGATACCTCCCCGCAGGCTACTTTTTCCATCGCAGTAGGAGACGTAAATGATGAACCGACTTTCACTTCCGGAGGCGATGTAACGGTGCTCGAAGACTCGGGCGCCACAACTTTTGTTGCCTGGGCTACCAATATATCACCTGGTCCCGCGGATGAAGCAGGCCAAACTTTGACGTTTAATATTGTGAATAATACCAACGCGGCACTATTTTCTGCTGGCCCGGCCATTGATGGGACCACGGGCGATCTGACCTTTACTCCGGCTGCAGACGCCAATGGGATCGCTGCCATTACCATCACATTACAGGATGACGGCGGCACGGCCGGTGGAGGAGATGACACCTCACCGCTGGTATTTTTTAATATTACCGTTACACCGGTCAACGATGAACCCTCTTTTACAACGGGCAGCAACGTGACGGTGCTTGAAGATTCCGGGGCCACCACCTTCGCGGCATGGGCCACGGGAATGTCTGCAGGCCCAGCCGATGAAGCAGGCCAGGCCCTAAGCTTTAATATTGCAGGCAATACAAATCCGGGTTTATTTGCGGCTGGTCCGGCCGTTGATGGAACCACTGGCGATCTGACCTTTACTCCGGCATTAAATGCCAACGGGTCAGCAACGATTACCATTGAATTACAGGATAATGGCAGTACGGCCAATGGCGGTGACGACACCTCATCTCAAGATTCATTCACTATTACGGTGACTGCCGTGAATGATGAGCCGTCTTTTACAGCAGGTTCAAATGTAACGGTCTTAGAGGACTCAGGCGCGAACACATTTCTCAGCTGGGCGACGAATATGTCACCGGGTCCTGCAGATGAAACCGGTCAAGCCCTGACCTTTAATATTGCTGGCAACAGTAATCCAGGCCTCTTTGCGGCAGGCCCGGCCATTAATGCTACCACAGGGAATCTGGCATTTACACCGGCCGCAGATGCCAATGGATCGGCGACCATCACCATTGAACTCCAAGATAGTGGCGGCATCGCCAATGGTGGTGATGATACATCGCCTCAAGTGTCATTTACCATAACGGTTACACCCGTGAACGATGTGCCTTCCTTTACTCCAGGAGGAGACATCAGTGTGCTTGAAAATGTTGGGGCTTACAGTATCGAATGGGCCACGAATATTTCTGTCGGCCCAGCTAATGAATCGAGCCAGACGCCATCTTTTATGGTGAGCAATGACAACAATGGGATGTTCTCGGCGCAACCGGCTATTTCCGTCAGTGGAACCACCGGCACCCTGACTTTTACGCCTGCGGACATCAGTACTATTCAAACGGCCACGGTGACTGTCGAGTTGAAAGACGACGGCGGTGTTGCGAACGGGGGGGTTGATACATCACCCGCAGTAACTTTTCAGATCAAGATAGCCCCTGTATGGACCCTCACCATCAATTGGGACGGAGCGGGATCTAATCATCTCATTGAGGCCAATCCCGTTTCTCTTCAGGCCGATCCGGTCTCACCCTTTAATCCTGCTGGCTATTCACAATACGGTACCAGCGGTGATTCCCTTGTAATCCTTTGTGAGCATGACGACCAGATTCAATTGGTCGCTACACCGGATTTTAATTATAGTGTGACATGGTCCGGTGACTATACCGGCGATATTCATGATGCCGAGCAAGATTTGATCATGGACTCCGATAAGACCCTGACCGCTACGTTTGACTTCTTTGCCTGTTGGGCCTATGCCGGTCATACAGTCGCCACCGTAACGGATAATAGTGTCACAAACGCCGAGATCAATCCGGCCGGAGAATGGGATTACTATGAGGTAAATGTGGCCATCAGCGGGCAGATCACCATTTATTCCGCCGGCAGTACGGATACCTATGGTTATTTACTGGATTCCGATTGTCAACTGATTACCGAAAATGACGACAAAGATGGGTCCGACACAAATTTCCAGATTAAACAGGAATTAACCGCCGGGACTCATTATATCGCCGTGAGACACTATGATCAAACAAGCGGAACCGGCTATTATGATCTCCACATAGAGTGTTGCGGACACACCATTATTGCCTCGGCAGGCGGTGGCGGTAGTATTTCACCATTAGGCACGAGCATTGTGAGTAACGGAGCCTCTAAATCCTTCACCATCACGGCCTATACCAATAATGTGATCGCGGAGATTCTCGTGGACGGCGTTGCACAATCTTTTACGGCAGGTTCAACATCATTTACGTATGTTTTTACGAATGTCACACAGGATCATACCATTTCGGCGACATTCCTTTATCCTGCCGGATTGTGCGTGGATATTTCGGATATCCCACTTGAAACCCAATTTCGAGCAGCACCTCCAATGATTATGTTCGTGCTGGATGATTCAGGGAGTATGGACTTTTCCACTTCGACCGATCAATATGAAGGTTTATTTATCTATAGTGGCTCATACTATGCCCATATCTTTGATGACCCGAGCACCTACAATGTAAATTGGAATCAAGGTGGATGGGGCGAATATATTTTGGGCCGTGGGGGCGCTCGATTAAAATGGAAGTCACAATGGTCCGGTTATAATAAGATGTATTATAACCCGGACGCTGTCTACACCCCGTGGCCAAGGATTGTATCTGTCTCAGGCAATCGCACGAATGCGGATGCCGATCCTGATAATCCCAGGTATCAACCCATGGTCGCGGGCCAGACCATTGATCTGGACGGAAGCTATGATACGGTTTCCACCGGTGTCGGTGGAACAAAGATCACCGACAATAGCGATGCCAGTTTTTCCATGACCCCCACTTTGGCTGAAGTCATCATTGATAATGATCATCCTACCCAATATAAAGATACGGGGCCCAATTGGGATAATGATGATTCAGGAGACGCTTATAATGGCGATTACAATCGCACATTGAGCACGGGGATCCACACCGCTGAGTGGACGCCCAATCTGGTCGCCGGGACATACAATGTCTACGCATGGTGGCGTGCAAGCAGTCGACACGCTACGAATGTACCGTATACGATTCATTATTCCGGCTTATCCACAACGGTTACGGTTAACCAGGAAACACTTGGCGCCCAATGGAACCTTTTGGGGACCTATACCTTTAATGGAGATCCGAGTGAAAAAGTCGATATCACCTATAATGTGACGAATAGTACTTATGGCCGTGTATGCGCCGATGCGGTTCGTTTTGAGCCGGTGGGGGCATGGGGTTCTGCGACAAGTGCTCAAGCATATAACAATGGTTATCTTTGGACCTCCTACGCTGGAAATTACACCGCAACCTGGACCCCCAATCTCACGACGGCTGCCCAGTATGAGGTCTTTGCCAGATGGGTGGCCGCTAGCAGCCGCTCTTCCGCGGTTTCTTATACCATTACACATGCCACCGGATCGGATACAGTCAGCATGGATCAGACTGCCACTGGTGGATCCTGGGTATCATTGGGCACTTATAATTTTAATGGGGTCGCGACTGAAAATGTAACCCTCAGTGCAACCGTCACAAACCCTTCCAGTGACAGTGTATGCGCAGACGCCGTCCAATTTGTCAGGGCGGGTATCCCTTCAACCATCGATATCAAGCGTGCCCATTACTACGTATGGTCCGCAACCAATAACGCCCCATATCTGATCGTGCTTGATGGCACGGGTACGGTTGGCCAGATCCTATACTACAAGCTTACGGATTCGGACGGTGATGAATTTATCGATACGGGTGAACTGCTGCCGGATACTTCTCCGCCCGCGGATGTGATTACCGGTCGGACCTATGATGCAGAACGCCAGAACTTTGCAAACTGGTTCTCATTCTATCGAAAAAGGTATTTAACGGCGATTGCCGCGGTAGGCCAGACCATTGAACAGGCAGAAGGTGTGGAGATAGGGTTCAAAAGCATTAACAACAGTCTGACCAAACCACTAGTGAGTTCCTCGCAAAAAGACACCTTGTTGACGAACCTATACACATACTTCCGGCCACAGACCGGCGGAACGCCATTAAGGATGGGTCTAAAAGTGGCGGGACAATATTATGATGATGATGACGGCGTCAATCCGACAGGTTTAGGGGCTTCCCCCTATGCCACTGCCGCGAATAATGGCGAATGCCAACAGGCCTTCACGATTTTAATGACTGACGGGTATTGGAACGGAACGACCAGTCCGAATGTTGGCGGTGCGGATAATAATAATGGTGTCCCATACGCGGATAGCACCGATAATACCCTTGCCGATGTGGCCATGTATTATTATGAGAGAGACCTTTCGGATGAAACGAATACCACGGGTGGAGGAAGTCTGGATCTCGCTGATAACGTGCCCACAAACCAATGGGATAGTGCTGATTGGCAGCATATGGTGACCTTCGGGGTGTCTTTTGGCCTATCCGGATCCCTGAATCCGGACGACTATGATGAAGACCTCAAACATGAAACAACAGGCGCATATATTTCATGGCCGCCGCCTGTTTCCGGTACGAACACAACGGTTGACGACCTATGGCATGCATCCGAAAACGGAAGAGGCCAATTCCTGAGTGCGTCAGATCCAACGGAACTTCTGAACTCATTACTGGCGATTATCACCAATATTTCCCTTAGACAAGGGTCCGCCTCATCTGTATCCATCAATGGAGATGAACTGTATGGCACCCTTGGTGATGCGGTTCGTATGTATCAGTCCAGTTATCAAAGCGATGGCTGGATCGGGGATGTAAAATGCTATGATATTGATTCGAATCCATCTTCCCCGACATATGGTGAGGTAAATACCACGCCGGATTGGAAGGCATCGGATTATATGCCTCTATGGACATCTCGTAAGATAGCGACGTATAACGGATCATCCGGGATCCCATTCCGAATGACAAATCTGACCACGTCTCAAAAGGCGGATCTGGCCAACGCATTTGAGACATCCGGTGTAACCGAAACGGTCAACTTCCTACGAGGTGATCAGTCCAATGAAGAACCAACGGGCTCTTTCAGAACTCGATCCAGCATTCTGGGTGATATCATTCATTCATCACCGGTACACCGAAAGGGCGCGCTTTATGCAGGAGGCAATGACGGTATGCTTCACACCTTTGATGCAACAAATAATGGGGAAGAGCTCTTCGCATATGTTCCTAATCTGATCTTTCAAAATCTGAAAAACCTTGTGGACCCGAACTATTCACACACCTATTATGTGGATTTGACTCCTGTGATTTCAGATACAACGATCTCGGGTGTCACCACCATGCTGGTGGGTGGACTGGGCAAGGGCGGAAAAGGGTATTATGCCTTGAACATATCGGGTGTCTCAGGGGGGCAAACCATCACTGAAAGTGAAGTAGCCAATAACGTGATGTGGGAATTTCCAGATAATACAACCGCTTCCGGAGTGACGCCTTATATAGGCTACTCATACAGCACACCGGTTATTGTCGAGTCCAATGATGCCAGCAACCCATGGGTTGTTATATTCGGAAACGGCTACAACAGCCCCAATAGTACCGCGGTCCTTTTCATCTTAAATGCGGAGACGGGTGCCTTGGTCCGGATGATAGATACGGGTGCGGCCGTGTGTAACGGGCTCTCATCGCCCGCAGCCATTGATGTTCCCGTTGGATCACGCACATTTGATTATAAGGTTGATTATGTGTTTGCCGGGGATCTCCGAGGGAACATGTGGAAGTTTGACCTGACATCCAGTAATCCGGCGGATTGGGCTGTCGCCTACGGGGATGATACGAATAGCGACACCATAACCGATACGCCCCAACCCATATTCCAGGCCAGAGGCCCGGCAGGTGCGATACAACCCATTACCACCAGACCGGATGTGATGTTTCATTGTGAGTATGACGGATTCATGGTCCTCTTCGCTACGGGAAGTTATTTGGGTAACAGCGATTTTACGGATAACAGCACGCAAACGATCTACGGGATATGGGACTTTGGTGATGATGCGGATGATACGGAGTATTTGGGCTATTTTGACAGATCCGCCAATCTGACCCTATCCAATAACTCAAAACTTCAGTTACTGCAGCAGACCTATGTGCCATCAGGCGTCACAGTAGCAGATCCAAATGCCCCCTACTTTTGGACGGTTATAGACCCGGTATCCGGGACGACGGAACTTTATCGGATCTTAACGGATAACACGCCTTACTGGGAAGTTATTGATGATGCCAATGGCGTGGGGACGCAATCGGATCCGGGTTCGCGATGTTGGGACGGTGTGGATCAAGATGGTGCCTCCGGACCGGACAACGTGGAAGAATGTGTTGGTGGTGGTTACAGAACAGATGGCGTGGACAATGATAGCGATAGCAAGATTGATGAACTAGACGAAGCCAAGATCGACGCTGGATGGTTTTTTGATCTACCCCTCACTGGAGAGAGGGTGGTTGTGGATCCCATGATCCGTGGTGGGGTCTTGATTGCCATCTCATTCTCACCCCAACAGGCTTCTTGCGGGTCCGGCGGTAGTTCCGTGGTTATGGCCATGGATTCCTGCTCCGGTGGAAGGCTTAACCAGGCGTTCTATGATATCAATGATGATGGTGTTTTTGACCAGAATGACCTGATCGAGATCGCTCCGGGAGTCTTTGTGCCACCGACCGGTATCTTTTATGACGGCATGATGAGACCTCCAGCCTTTTCAAGATTAACCGGGTCTGATATGGAAATGGGATACTATTCGGTTGATGATGAAATTAGTACCCAACGTCAACGGAAGGCACGAATAGGGATGAGCTATTGGATGGAGATCAGCGATTAGTGACGCTTTCCGGCTTTAAATCGATTGTGCAATATTCATTTATCTCTTTTACATAAATAAGGCTATGCCGAGTAATAAAAAGATCCCGTCTGTGATGAAAGGAGTAATTATGCAGAATATGATAAATAAAAAAAGACTCGAAAAACAAAAATGGCTTATTCTGGGTTGCTTTGGTCTGATATATATCTTTTTGAGCAGTGTTCCAACTTACTCACTAGCCGAAGGAAAAGTCATACCTGAATGGATTATGCCCAAGCACTATCCTTCCGATGGATTTGACTGGATGGGTACTATTGACATCATTGATATTAGCCAAGGAAAAGCTGTGATCGGCGATATTGGTTATCAAATTGCGTCCTACGCGGAATACCATACCCCTACAAAAAAGGATGTTCCAGGAAGTCTTTTCAAGCCTGGAGATTTTGTCGGGTTTATCATGGATCCGAGGACAAAACAGATCGTGTCCTTTTATTTAATCGATATGAAAAAATAAGATTAGATAGATTCTATGTCATGGCTTTCGTAGGCAGGAGGGCAAACCGAATAATTCGGTAACGCCCTCATATTATCTGGATATTTATCAAATTTGGGGTTTGGAAGATTATTCAAATGATTGAACAAAGACTTTCAGATGAAAATGTGTGCAGGATTCTTTATTCACACGGCCTTATCACTGAGGTCCAGAATAAGGAGATCTTTGTCAAAAAAAAGCAGGTCAGGAGCAAACTCCAGCAGCTCCGGTCCATTCGCAATGACACGGGGACTTCAAAGGGGAGGTTGGGGAATCCTGTAACCATCGTGGATATCATCACCTCCATGAAGATCGGGCGGGCGGATAAACCAGCCGAACCTTTAGACGAGGAGACCATTTTTCAGTGTCTGGCCAAGGCATGGAAGGTGCCATACAAAAAGATCGACCCCATCCATTTGGATATGGAGCTGGTGACCACCACCATCCCCCACACATTCGCCATGAAGCACCTGGTCCTACCCGTGGAGGTAAAGGACGGGTATCTCATCGTGGCCACACCCAATCCGTTTAATGTGGATGCCATGGAGGACATTGCCAAGGTCAGCCAGCGCAAGGTCCGGCCCGTGGTGAGCACCAAGACGGATATCATCAAACTCATCAGTGAATTTTTCGGGTTTAAACGTTCCATCACGGCCGCGGGTGATCAGTTCGGGGGGTCGTCCATTGACCTGGGCAACCTGGAGGCCCTGGTCAAACTTCGTTCGGCAGATGAACTCCTTTCGGATGACCAGCACATCGTCAATGCCGTGGACCATCTTTTCAGTTATGCCTTTGACCAGCGGGCCAGTGATATCCACATCGAACCCAAACGGGACAAGAGCCTTGTCCGGCTGCGGATCGACGGGACCTTGCATACGGTTTATGAACTCCCTAAATCGGTCCATCCGGCCATCACCAGCCGGATCAAGACCATCGCCCGGTTGGATATGGCGGAAAAAAGGCGGCCCCAGGACGGCCGCATCAAGATGGAAAAGGAAGGCGTGGAATCGGAGATCCGGGTCTCTTCCATTCCGGTGGCATTCGGGGAGAAGCTGGTCATGAGGGTCATGGACCCGGACATCCTGTTTCAGGACCTGGAAACCCTGGGGTTCACATCCATGGATATGATCCGGTACCAGCAATTTATCAACCTTCCCCATGGGATCATCCTGGTGACGGGACCCACGGGAAGTGGTAAATCCACTACTCTTTATTCGACGCTGCGGTATCTTTCTTCACCTGACATCAACATCACCACGGTGGAAGACCCCATTGAAATGATCCATGAGGATTTTAATCAGATTGCCGTTCAACCCACGGTGGGTGTCACATTCGCCTCTATCCTGAGAAACATCCTCAGGCAGGACCCGGACATTATCATGATCGGTGAGATGCGGGACCTGGAGACTGCGGAAAATGCCATACAGGCCGCCCTGACCGGACATCTGGTGCTCTCCACCCTCCATACCAATGATGCGCCATCCTCCATTATTCGACTCCTGGACCTGGGCATCCCTTCCTTTTTGATTAAGGCCACGGTGGTTGGGATATTGGCCCAGCGATTGGCCAAGAAGATCTGCCCCCACTGCAAAGAGGCATTTGAGATGGATGCGGCCGAATTGGCCTCCCTGGGGCTGGATCTTGGGAAAAACGGCCCCATCAAACTCCATAGGGGAAAAGGATGTCTAAAGTGCCGCGGTACGGGGTATCGGGGACGGATCGGCATATACGAGGTATTGCCCATCACCGACACCATTAATGCCATGATCACACCGGAGTCGGATGCCCCTCAGATCCGAAAGGTCGCAAAAGCGGAAGGCATGGCCACCCTCCGAGAAAACGCTATCCATAATATGCTGGAAGGGATCACCACCTACCAGGAGGTCTTGAGGGTGACGTGGGGGCAGGTCTAAAAAATCGGCATAAGGTTCACGGTTCAAGGTGTACGGTATTTGAGCTCATTTCATGGTTCTTCCACCTTAAGCCGTATACCTTATACCGTGTACCAAATGCTGTAGGTAATCTCTCCCTATAATCATAATAAATTGCGAGATATGACATCATCTGTTATATAGACGATTATGCTTTCTCAACTCACCATCTCTGATTTTGCCATCATCAATTATCTGGAGATCGACTTTCAACCGGGGCTGAATATCCTATCCGGTGAAACGGGGGCTGGCAAATCCATCATCATGAACGCCGTCAACCTTATCCTGGGGGGCCGCGCCTCTTCCGATCTGATCCGTACAGGCGCAAGAGAAGCCAGGGTGGAGGCCCTTTTCACGCTCCCGGAAACCCCCTTTTTTAAAGATCTCATATCCGAAATGGGGATACCTTACCATGGGGACCTGTTGATCAAACGAAGTATCTCCCGCGAGGGCCGGAACAAGATCATGATCAACGACTCCATCGCTACCATTCAGATGCTTTCCCGGTTGAGTGTCCTGATGATCAGCATCTCGGGCCAGCATGAGCATCAACACCTGCTCAAACCGGATAACCATCTGTATCTCTTGGATGATTTCGGGGGTTTATCCGATGACCGGATATCCTTAAACGAATTATTCAAAGAATATGAGGCCATGATGGCCCAGAGACAACGCTTGAGGAACAAGATCAAGGAAGGCAGGGAAAGGCAGGAATTAACGAATTTTCAGATCAACGAGATCAATGCCGCGCATATCACACCCGGGGAAGATGCGGAATTGGAGGCGGAGAGAAAGCGGTTGCGCTATGCCGAGGAACTCAAAGAGTTGGTGTCCGAGTCCTACCAGACAATTTATGAGAAAGAAGGTTCGATCATATCCGAGTTATCACTCTGTGTCCGGAACGTGGAAAAAGGGGTGTCCATGGATCAACGGCTTGACGCCATCCGAAAGGCCCTTTCTTCCGCCAGGGCGGAACTGGAAGACGCGGGATTGGAATTGCGAGATCTTCAAGAGACCATCATGATAGATCCCGCAAGGCTTGATGCGGTGGAGGAGCGACTCCAGACCTTAAACAAACTCAAAAAGAAATACGGTGGTTCATTGGAGGATGTCCTTATTTTAAAAAAAAGCCTCTCAGGGATCATGGAAAATCTGGACAACGAGGAAAAGGAACTGAAAGAGATGGATTCACGTCTCGAGAGGCTACGCTCGAAGATTATTTCAAAGGCCATGACCCTTTCCGGGCAAAGAAAGAAGATTGCCGGGACACTACAAACGGCACTTGAAAGGGAGCTGGGGTTTTTGGATATGAAAGGGACCCGCTTTGAAGTGAGGTTTGATCATAATGAATTGAAGGAAGGAGAACCCCCTGATACCCTGATGAAGCATGTTAAGGCGGATGGTTATGACCGTCTGGAGTTTATGCTCTCACCCAATGTGGGTGAGGACCTCAAACCCCTCTCCCGAATCGCATCGGGCGGCGAGCTTTCCAGAATCATGTTGGCATTGAAGACCATACTGGCCGGAAAAACCTCCGTGGAAACCCTTGTTTTTGATGAGGTGGACGCGGGCATCGGCGGGGCCACGGCGGAAGTGGTGGGGGATAAACTCAGGGCCTTGGCGAAATTTCATCAGATCCTGTGCATCACCCACCTCCCCCAGATCGCCAGCAAGGGAGAGGCCCATTTCCTGGTTCAGAAACGCGTTGAAGGAAATCGCACACAGACCTTTATCCGAGCGTTGGAGACTGGTGAACGGGTTCAGGAGATAGCGCGTCTTTTAGGGGGCAAAGTGATCTCCAATCAGGCCTTGGCACACGCTAAAGAGATGCTGGGTCAACGGGAAGAGATGAACAGCTAGGGATTGGAACTGGATTCTAGATGCTGTAACCAACTAATATCTCTTAATCCTGATAATCTGCCCATCCATGAACCCTTCACCGGAAATGGGCTCGGCAATGGAATAATCCGTCATGACCTTTACCGCCTTAATCTCACCCACTTTGGTTCCTAAAGTTATTTGTTCCCTGCCCGTAATATTCTCAATCGGTTCACCCTGCCGGAACACTTCAAACACACTTCCCTTAAAAACACCGATATCCTGGCCACCGTTTATCTGCAAGATCTGATCGCCGGTCATGGAGAGCCTTCCCATCCAAGGTCTATGTTTAAGGGTCTCGGATGTTTTTTGAACCAGATCATCCAGAATGGAAGACAATGCCTTATTGAATACAGTATCCTCAATCTTGATCCGTGTTTCCTGGTCCTCCGGAACCACCATCGGAAGTCTGATTTCTTCAGTCTCAAGATGGTTAGCCAGAACCGTCCGGGTGGTGGTATCCGAGACACTCATCATCATCAAGATAATCGCTTCTGATTTTTCATTTTTAAAAAATAAAAACCCCTTTTTTTCGGTTACGATGTCAATGGGGCCGAGAACCGCGGTTACAAGGACATCGATATTCGAGGCCGCAAGCTTTTCAACCAGAACAGGCCCCAGCGGAACACCAAATTGGATTGTTTTCATCTCGTCATTGGACAGGATGGATTCATCCGTTTTTTGCACGATGAGATGGTCATCTTTTTGTATCAGGCTATGGAATGCTGAATTCAATTGTTGGACGCTTTTCTCATCCATATCCATTTGGATAACAATAGGTGCCAGCAAAGCCCTTTTTTTGAGCAGAGGATCGCTGTCCGGGTTGAATGTTCTTTTAAAACCTTGCATGGTGGTGCAACCGATAAGCTGAAACATAAAACAGAGAGTCACAACGAGTATTTGCAGGATGGCATTTTTATTCATGGATGATCCTTTCTTAGTAAACAATGTCAAAGGAGATATACTCTCCCGTCCATTTCTCACGAACCACATCCACTTGGGCGACTTTGGCATGGGGTGGTCCATGGTGGCACCACTTGACAAGTTCCTCCACCTTGTCCTCAGGGCCTTCCGCCACCGCTTCCACATTACCGTCGGTCCTGTTTTTGACCCATCCGTCCACCCCCAGCATGATGGCTTGTCTGCGAGTGGAATCTCTGAACCAGACCCCTTGAACCCTGCCCTTGATGATGAGTCGAACCCGGATGTTCTCCATACTACTCCCCCAATAATCGCAAAAATTCATCTTCTTGAATCACGCGAACCCCCAGATCCCGGGCCTTTTGGAGTTTCGATCCCGGGGACTCCCCCGCAACGAGATAATCGGTGTTTTGACTGATCGAAGATCCCAGCCTGCCCCCTCTTGTGACAATGCGTTCTTTTGCTTCGGATCGGGTCATGGATGGTAATGTGCCCGTTAACACAAATGTCTTACCTGAAACCGGGGTGCCTATCGAAGGTTCTATGGGTTCAAAAGTGATTCCCTTATCCAGCAAGCGTTGAAGATGTGTCTTTTTTTGGGTATCCGAAAAATAGGCCGTAACGCTGTCGGCGATCTGGGGGCCGATCTCGTTGATATTCAACAGATCCTCTTGTTTCGCATGCTGAAGACGACCCAGATCTCCAAAATGATTTGCGAGCAATTCCGCAATATGCTCCCCTACATGTCGGATACCGAGAGCGTAGATAAACCGGGCCAAGGTGGTCTGCTTGCTTGAATCAATCGCATTTTTGAGATTATCCGCGGATTTTTGGGCGATCTTTTCCAACTTTAAAAGGTCTTCAAGCGTTAACTCATACAGATCCGCTGTGTCCTCTACCATACCCTTTTCAACCAATTGGGTGATGATCTTATCCCCCAAACCTTCAATATCCATGGCCCCTTTTGAAGCAAAGTGTTTGATGGATTCCTTGATCTGGGCCGGACACCCGGGATTGGGGCATCTGATCACCACATCCTCAATATTTTTTTCCACTTTGGTTCCGCAAACCGGGCATTGTTCCGGGAATATGTATTTTTTTTCAACCCCTGACCGCTTCGAGGTCACCACCTTGACGACTTCCGGAATGACGTCCCCCGCCCTTCGCACAACAACCGTGTCCAAGACCCGAATGTCCTTTTTATCAATCTCTTCTTGGTTATGGAGCGTGGCGCGACTGACGGTCACCCCACCGATCTCTACAGGTTCAAGGATCGCAACCGGGGTGAGGGCACCCGTTCGCCCCACCTGCACATCAATGGCAAGAATCTTTGTGGTTTCTTCAATGGCCTTGAATTTAAAGGCAAGGGCCCAACGTGGACTCCGGGATTTTTGCCCGAGCATGGCCTGGAGCTCCAGGGGATTAACCTTTATCACGGCCCCATCCATCTCATATGGAAACTGGTGCCTGCTCTCCTCCAGGTAGCGACAATGTTTGATGATATCCTCAATATCATGAAAGACCTCAAGTTGGGGGCGGTTCACGCGAAGGCCCCATTGTTGAATGGCGATCATGGTCTCATAATGTGTTGCAAAGGTGTGCCCCCGTATCTCCCCGAAACCATAGCAGAAGCAATTCAGGGGTCTCTTGGCCGTGATCCTTGCGTCCAGTTGTCTGAGGGAGCCAGCGGCCGCATTCCTTGGATTGGCGAATACGGGTAGGCCTTTTTTTAACCGCGACTCATTCAATGCCTTAAATGCCTCCGTCTCCATATAGACCTCACCTCGGACTTCCAGGAGCTCCGGGATGGATAGCCCCCCTGGGAGTTGAGTGAGAGATAGGGGAACGGTAAGAATGGTTTTTATATTGGCCGTGATGTTTTCACCCACATACCCGTCTCCACGAGTTGAGGCCACGGCGAGGGCCCCTTTTTCATACACCATTTCCACGGCGAGACCATCCATCTTCGGTTCGACAACATATTCACATCGATAGGCCTTTCCCAGTAATCGCCGGATCCGGGCGTCAAATTCCCGGATGTCCTTTTCATCAAAGCCGTTTTCCAGGCTGAGCATGGGTCTGCGATGAGCGACCTGGGTAAAGGTTGCTTGAGGCCCGGCGCCCACTCGTTGAGTAGGTGAATCCGCCGTAATCAAATGGGGATACTGTTTTTCCAGATCCAAAAGTCGTTTGAACAATCGATCGTATTCCGCATCGGATATTTCCGGGCTATCCAACGTATAATACCGGTGATTGTGATACTGGATCGTTTCCCGTAATCCTTTCAATTCTTTAATCATATCGTCCATATCTATTCCAAGGAAAGGTTTTGGTGTCTCCAAAAGATTTATCCATAATAATCAAATCAGTCCATGAAGTATTTTGACTTGGCACAATGGAGCATTGGAGCGATGGGATACAATCAGGCCCCCACCACACCGTTATCCCAGCACTTTAATACTCGAATCATTTAATTGCCTGCGCCGGGTTTCGTTCCTCGCTTTAACCGGCTACACGCTAAAAATGACTACAATCCCGGGATGATTGAACCAAATCCATGAGCAAATCACAAGCTGTTCTTGACCCCTGCTGAAGCTTGGCATTTGAGAACCCAGGCTTCCACTTAAGGTCAAACAGCTCATCTGATACCACGAGCACGCCCCCTAGTTCGACCCCCCTAAAAAGGCTCACGGTCATCAAGGCCGACATCTCCATCTCCACGGCAATGACACCCTTTGCTTGATAATACCTGATTTTTTCGGGGGTTTCACGATAAGGGGCATCCGTTGTCCACAATACCCCTTTTTTAAAGGGATATCCTTTTTTGAATATACACTGTTCAAGCACATCGCTCATGCCGGAGGTGATTCGGATATCGCCGTCGATCGGGTAGTGAGCGGATGTTCCTTCTTCGGAGACGGCGCTTGAGGGGATCACCAGGTCGCCGATCCGGAGTTCCGGGTCTAAGGACCCGCACCAGCCCGTCACCCAAATCCTTTTTACACCCAGGGCGATCAATTTTTCCATACCCATCACCGCATGGGGTGCCCCCAAAAAAGGGCCTGCCACATGAATATCCGGTATTGAATCCCCTTTTACCCGGTAGAGATGGAAAATCCCCATATTGTAATGAGTCGCGCCACTCTTATCGGTCTGGATCAGATAATCAACACCGGACGGGATCATGGCCATGATAACATCACCACCGATCATGGGATCCGAATTCCTTTTCATGGCCCTGATGATCCCTTCTTCAATGTCTGATTTTTTTTCCAAAAGATGAATACCTTTTTGATTTTGTGGTTTTCTTATATTAGAATCATAATGGTATTGGCAATAGTAAATTATTTAATGATAATATGAAGATAATATGATAACATGATTACTCATGTTGTATTTGCCCTTTTTTGGATCACGGAATGTTATTAAAGATGATTAAATAATCAACCCCTCGAATTTGCTTGACTTCAGATATCATTTAAATTAATTCTGACGGATTATTGTCTAGGACAGCGCTCATCTATGTTTGAAAGCTTAACGGAAAAATTGAATGCCACCTTTAAAAAACTGAGGGGGCACGGAACATTAAGCGAAAAAAACATTGAGGACGCCTTGAAAGAGGTCCGGCTGGCCCTGCTTGAAGCGGATGTTCATTACAAGGTTGTTAAGAAACTGATCGATGATATCCGCCAGCGGGCGATCGGCCAAGAGGTTCACGAGAGCCTGACTCCAGGGCAACAAGTCATCAAGATCGTCAACCAAGAATTGACTCGCTTGATGGGAGGGAGCAGGCAAGATCTTCAATTAATTGGAAAAACCCCTTTTGTTCTGATGCTGGTCGGTCTACAGGGGTCCGGCAAGACCACCACGGTGGCCAAACTTGCCCTGCATCTTCGCAAGCAAGGAAGAAATCCTTATTTGATACCCGCGGATATCTATCGACCCGCTGCCATCGACCAGTTGAACAAGCTGGGATCTGAACTGGGGGTGCCGGTTTATCCCTCAGAGAACAGGCAAAAGCCTGAAGATATCTGCACAGACGCCCTGTTGAATGCCGGAGGGGTCGGCGCTGATGTTCTCATCCTGGACACGGCCGGACGTCTTCACATAGATGAAGACCTCATGGCTGAATTGGAAAGGATTAAACAAAAGACCCACCCGAACGAAATCCTCCTGGTAGCGGATGCCATGACCGGCCAGGATGCCGTGAATGTGGCCAAAAGCTTCAACCAGAGACTCGGGATCACCGGTGTTATCCTAACCAAGATGGAAGGCGATGCACGAGGGGGATCGGCCTTATCCATCAAAGCGGTGACGGAGAAACCCATTAAATTTGTCGGAATGGGTGAAAAACTGGATGCCCTCGAGCCCTTTTTCCCGGATAGAATGGCCTCCAGGATCCTTGGAATGGGGGATATGTTTTCTTTAATTGAAAAGGCCGAAGCGGGATTTGACCAAAAAGAGGCCTTGAAATTAGAGAAAAAAATCAGGAAGCGAGAATTTGATCTTGATGATTTCCAAAAGCAACTCAAGCAGATCAAAAAAATGGGGCCTTTGGATCATATCCTGGATATGCTGCCCGGTATCGGGCAGATCAAGCAATTGAAAAAATTCAAGCCCGACGAAAGGGAATTGGTCAAGACGGAGGCGATCATCAATTCCATGACCAAAGCGGAACGGGCCGATTATAAGATCATAAATGGGAGCAGACGAAAGCGGATTGCCATGGGAAGCGGAACAAAGGTCCAGGATGTCAATCGCCTGCTCAAAAATTTTGCCCAGACAAAAAAGATGATGGAACAATTTTTAGGTGGTGGACAGCGTGGATTGCCGTCCATATTCCATTAATTTGATTGAACTCGATTATAAAGGAAGGGGGTGATGTCACCAGATGGCTGTAAGGATTAGATTGACAAGAAAAGGGAAAAAAAAGAACCCGTTTTACCGTATTGTGGCTGCTGACTCGGAGGCACCAAGGGATGGAAAATTTTTAGACATTTTAGGTACGTATGATCCAATGAAAGATCCGGCCGATGTTAAGCTCAATAAAGACAAAGTAAATCAATGGTTAGGGAAAGGCGCGAGTGCTACGGAATCCGTAAAGGCAATTTTGAAAAAAGAAGGATTATTGAATGGGATTCCTACGACGAATTGATATCATGTTGTGTTGAACTTAAACACGGAGGTTAATGGAGATGATGAAAGATTTGATCGCATACATCGCAAAGGCATTGGTTGATAAACCAGAAGAAGTAGTCGTAACCGAAATAGAAGGGGAACAGACTTCAGTTATTGAACTCAAAGTGGCCAAGGAGGATCTTGGTAAGGTTATCGGAAAGCAGGGGAGAACGGCCCGTGCCATGAGGACCATACTCAGCGCGTCCTCCACCAAACTGAACAAAAGGTCCGTATTAGAGATTATTGAATAGTTTTGGGTAAGACTCCCACCGAAGATCTGCTCCTACTAGGGAAAGTGATTCGTCCTCATGGCTTAGAAGGCCTTTTGAGGGTTTACTCTTTCGCCCAATCCGAGGACATTTTCCTGGAGGCGGGAACTGTTTTTATAAGATCGGATCGGGAGCAGCCTTACCGATATCGGGTTATCTCCGCGAAGAAACACAAAAATCTCTTGGTGATGCGATTG
Organism: Deltaproteobacteria bacterium; assembly: GCA_016930835.1. Taxonomy (GTDB): domain Bacteria; phylum Desulfobacterota; class DSM-4660; order Desulfatiglandales; family HGW-15; genus JAFGGA01. The sequence continues at coordinate 8,044 of JAFGGA010000126.1, read as the reverse complement.
GATGGACTGAATTCCCGATATGATGCCGAAAAACTCCGCGGAGCAGAGATTCTTGTAAGAAGAGACACCATAAAGGCCAAAAAAGAGGATGAATATTTTTGGTTTGAACTCATCGGTTTGAAAGTCTATTTAGTTGGCGGCAGGTACATAGGGACCTTAGAGGATATTTTTTCAACAGGCAGCAATGATATCTATGTCGTGCGGGAGGGAGATAAAGAATACTTGATCCCCGCCATTCACGACGTGATAAAGGATATTGACCTGATTCATAAGAACATGGTTATTCGGGAAATGGAGGGATTATTGGATCTGAATGAAGTTTGATATCCTAACGCTCTTCCCTCAGATGTTCCCCCCTTTTTACCAAGAGGGGGTTTTGGGACGCGCCATAAAAAAAGGATTGGTGGATATCAACCTGATCAATATTCGATCCTTTGCCAGAGGCCCTCATAAGGTAACGGACGATCGCCCTTACGGGGGAGGCAACGGGATGGTGATGAAGCCGGGGCCTGTTCATAGGGCAATAAAATCCATTGAAAGGATCAAAGGACCGTCGATGGTTATCCTTCTGACACCTCAAGGTCAGACTTTTGATCAATCAATCGCCTGGGACTTATCCAAATTGGATCAACTGATTATCGTCTGTGGTCGCTACGAAGGCGTGGATGAGAGGATCCGGGCGGGATATATCGATAGGGAGATCTCTATCGGCGATTACATCTTGAGTGGCGGCGAATTGGGCGCCATGGTCATCGTTGATGCCGTTAGTCGTCTCATTCCCGGCGTGTTGGGGGGTGAACGATCCAATTTGGAAGACTCATTCGAACAGGGGTTGATTGAATATCCTCACTATACCCGCCCAAGGATTTTTGAGGGTATGGAAGTGCCGAATGTATTGCTGTCGGGGGATCACGAAAAAATACGACTATGGAGAAGGAAGGAATCACTAAAAAGGACACGGGACAGGAGACCGGATCTCTTGGCAAAAGCCATTCTGAGTCAGGAAGATGAGGCTTTGCTGGAACAGGATTGAAGAACAGGGCGATCTATTTATTATAGGTCGATTAAACATCACCCGAATAGAGTTATTCCATGAGGTTGTATATTGGTCTATTACATTACCCTGTTTATGATAAGAATTATCAAAAAATAGCTTCGGCCATCACCAATCTGGATCTTCACGACTTGTCGAGATCGGCCAAGTCTTACGGCGTTAATCAATTTTTTGTGATAACACCTTTGGAAGATCAGCAAATTTTTGCGGAGCGCCTTGTAACACACTGGATTAAAGGTTATGGTGCACGCTATAACGAGGATCGGAAGGTGGCCTTCGAACTCATCCGTATTATGCCCACTCTTGACCATGCCGTTGGCGCTATTGCGGATATGGAAAGAGAAAGCCCGATACTTATCGCAACGGATGCATCCAGACATGATTCAAAGAATATTACCTACGCGGAAACAAGGGGTTTCTTAAATTCTGGGAAGGTTGTTTTTCTGCTCTTTGGAACGGCTTGGGGATTACACCAAGATATCCTAAACAGGGTGGATTTTATTTTAGATTCGATTCAAGGGAATACAGATTATAATCATCTATCGGTGAGGACCGCAGCGGGGATCATTCTAGATCGATTGGCCGGCAGATGAAGACTGAGGAAAGCAGGAGGGATTATGAATATTATTGAAAATCTTGAAAATGAACAAATGAGGGGTGATATCCCTGATTTCAAGGCGGGTGATACCATTAAGGTTCACGCTAAGATAAAAGAGGGCGATAAGGAGCGTATTCAGGTATTTCAAGGAGTCGTCATTCGCAAGCGAAAGGGAAGAACCGGCGCTACCTTTACGGTTCGAAAAATATCTTATGGAATCGGAGTTGAAAGGATATTTCCCCTGCATTCTCCAACGATTGATAAAGTTGAGGTGATTTCCAGAGGTAAGGTTCGACAAGGCAGATTATATTACATGCGCCAGCTAAGAGGCAAGGCAGCCAGGATCAAAGAAAAAAGAACCTGATGTGTTATAGAGATTCTTGACAAATTCAGCAAATAATTTACACCTTTTCCCCTATGACAGCAGTCTGTCAAAGACTGATCCCCTTTATTATGAGTCTCTGGCCCGCAAGCATGGATATCAATGGATAGCCGGGGTTGATGAAGCTGGGAGGGGACCGCTCGCGGGTCCGGTAGTCGCTGCCGCGGTCATCATACCCGAAGGGGCATTGTTGCAAGGGGTTAAAGATTCCAAAAAAATGACGGAAAAGGCTCGGGAAAAGGCCTTTGAAGAGATCCATAAGATAGCCGTTGCCGTCGGTGTTGGTGTCATCTCACACAGGGCCATTGATCAAATGAATATTCTAAATGCGACACTGACAGCCATGAAGCAAGCTGTAGTGTCTCTTGACCCCCTCCCGGACCATGTTTTTGTAGATGGAATCCATGAAATCCCCATATCCATTCCTCAAAAATGCCTAATCAAAGGGGATCAGATCTGCAAGAGTATTTCGGCCGCTTCCATCATTGCGAAAGTCTACCGAGATAGAATCATGTCTTCCTACCATGATCGATTCCCAGAATACGGGTTTTTACACCACAAAGGTTATGGAACGGCCCAACATAGATCCGTCATAGCATTTTTAGGACCCTCACCTGTACACCGGTTAACCTTTAAAGGAGTAAAGGGCCTTGACACGGGCAAGAATTGACCTGGGAAAACTGGGTGAGGAACTGGCCCTTAAAAAAATCAGACAATTGGGTTATCAATGTATTACCCGGAACTTTCGATGCCCCTTGGGGGAAATCGATCTCATTGCCAAAGATGGTGATTGCCTGGTTTTTCTTGAAATAAAAACCCGAAATGGCAGGCCCATTGCCTATTCAAAGGAGGCCATTGATAGTCGAAAAAAAAGACAGATATCCAAGGTTGCCCTGACTTATATGAAGGCTCATCATTGTTTTGATATGCGGTCCAGATTCGACGTGGTAGCCATCAGTATAATAAACGGCAAGCCGGAAATTGAAGTCATCACCAATGCCTTTGATCTGGCGTATGAGTGAAGAGGCTTTCATGAAAGATGGTGGCAACAAAATTCAGGATTCATACGATCAGACTTCGATACGAAACGGCGTTCTTTATATCGTCCCAACACCCATCGGCAATCTCGAAGACATTACATTGAGGGCACTCAAAATCTTAAGAGCCGTTGAGCTTATTGCCGCGGAGAACATTCGTCATACAAAGGGGCTTTGCGGGCACTACGGCATTAAAACAAGATTGACCAGCTATAATCAGCACAATCACAAACAAAAGGGTCCAATCCTCATCAGGCGTTTAAAATCCGGAACCCACGTTGCCCTGGTCACCAATGCCGGCACACCGGCCATCTCCGACCCGGGAAGCATGTTGGCGGATATGGCTTTGGATGAAGGTATCACGGTTTCCCCGATCCCGGGGCCTTCTGCCGTTACAGCCGCCCTTTCAGCCTCGGGGATGCAAGGGGATCGATTTCTTTTCCTCGGATTTTTATCGAACAAGGCCGGTAAGAGGAAAAAAGAGCTGGAAATGATCAGCCATGAACCTCGGACAATGGTCTTTTATGAAGCACCTCATCGCATCCTGGATATGCTAAAGGACCTAAAAACCGTGCTTGGAAATCGTCGAATCGTCCTGTTTCGTGAGCTGAGCAAGCTCTACGAGGAAGTTAAAAGAGCACCGGTCGATTTGCTCTTGGAGGAATTACAAAAACATGATATTCGAGGAGAATTCACACTTGTCGTGGAAGGAGAAAAAAATCACCCGAAGGGGAAAGGACTCCAATCAGAGCTTTATGCGGAAATTGAGAGAATGTTAAAAAAGGGCGATCCGGGTATCCGGGATCTCGCGACTCTGTTATCAAAGGAAAAAGGATTGTCATATCGAACGGCCTATAGGGAGTGTCTAGCCGTAAAAAGGAATCTGAGGCATGAAATAAACGGTTTTGAATGACATGGATGAAATAAGAAACCTAAAAATCATTAATGATCTGGGGCTCCATGGCCGTGCCGCCGCGAAGGTCGTAGAGTTGGCCAAGCAATATGAATCCAAATTATTCTTCAAAAAAGACAACCACGAAGTGGATGGTTCCAGCATCTTATCTATCCTGACACTGGCATGCCCTAAAGGGACGGAATTGCAGGCCAGGGCCGAAGGAAAGGACGCCCGGGAGCTTCTGGACAAGCTGAGCGAGCTGGTTGAGAACAGGTTCGGTGAACAAAAATGACGAAAAATCCGGTTCAAGAAAATAACACATTGCAAGGGATTGCGGTTTCACCCGGCATTATCATCGGGAAGGCTCGGTTGATTGATCGCTCAAAGGCCAAGATCAGTTATCAATACCTCATCAGCGAGCAACAAACACAACAAGAAGTCAAAAGATTCAAAGATGCTCTCCACACGACAAAAGAACAGATTATGGTGTTAAAAAATAGGATGCCGGAGCAAATCAAGGAACATGCCTTTATCCTCGATACCCATTTGATGATCATAGATGACCGCATGCTTACCGAATCTACCATTCATTCCATCTTGGAGGAAAAGATCAATGCTGAATGGGCCTTGAAAAAATCCGTCCAAAAGATTCGGCAGCTTTTTGAACAAATCGATTATGAGTATATACGGGATCGCATCAATGATGTAGAAAATGTGGCTGAGAGGATATTGCGCAATTTGGCGGGCAAAGGGCACGAGAGCCTGGCTTCCATAGAAGAACGTGTCATCATCGTAGCCCACGATCTGTCTCCCGGAGACACAAGCGAGCTGAATACGGCAAAGGTACTGGGGTTTATCACGGATGTGGGAGGTCGGACCTCTCATACAGCCATTATGGCGCAGGCATTAAAAATACCGGCTGTCGTCGGACTTGAATCGGTCTCACACCAAGTTCAAGATGGAATGCTTCTCATCGTGGATGGCTATCAAGGTATCGTCATCATCGGGCCCGATGATGATGTAATCATCGAATACGAAGAAAAACGGTCCAAACATGAAATATACAGGGCAACCATTCTACAGATGGGCCATCTTCCCGCGGAAACGCTCGATGGTCACCGAATAGCCGTAAAAGCCAATATAGAACTCCTCGAGGAAGTGGAAACGGCCAGGGATTATGGGGCCGAAGGAATCGGGCTATATCGAACCGAATTCCTTTATCTGATGAGCAAAGGGATCCCGGATGAAGAAATGCTTTTCAGTGATTACAAAGAAGTCGCGGAAAAGATATTTCCCGCGCCGGTCACTATCCGGACCCTTGATTTGGGCGGCGATAAATTTCCCGTGAACCATGAACCCACAAAGGAAGTGAATCCGGCACTGGGGTTAAGGGCAATACGATACTGTTTAAAGGAACCGGAGATCTTCAAGAATCAGCTTCGTGCCATATTGAGGGCAAGTGTTTTTGGGAGGATACAGCTGATGTTCCCCATGATATCCGGGTTGCCTGAGCTTTTAGAGTCGAAACGGATCATCAAGGAGGTGATGGGGGATCTGGAGGATAAAAACATTCAATTTGATCGGGATATTCGAATCGGTGTGATGATCGAAGTCCCCTCCGCTGTGACCACTGCCGACATTTTGGCCGAACATGTGGATTTTTTCAGCATCGGAACCAATGATCTCATCCAGTACGCCTTAGCCATTGATCGTATCAATGAACATGTCGCTTTTATGTATCAACCCTACCATCCAGCGGTCATCCGAATGATCCAACAGGTTGTCAAAGCCGCGAAAGATGCCAAGATCACGGTGTCATTATGTGGAGAAATGGCGGGCGACCCTTTTTGTGCATCTCTACTCCTGGCCATGGGAATTGATGAACTCAGCATGAATGCATGGGCCATACCCTTGCTGAAAAAGGTCATTCGATCAATCTCCAAGGCGGATGCGGATGCGGACCTGACGGCTATTATGAAATTGAAAACCGCTAAAGAGGTCCAGCATTTTATTAAAAAAAGGATGGAGGATCTTATACCGGACTTGAAAGATAAAGATTTTTTTATTAAGAATGCCATGAATTTTTCCGTCCATTAATCGATAGAAGCATGAAAAAATCCGGTCCCAAAAAAATTGTCTGTCAAAATCGCAAAGCCCCTCATGATTATTTTATTGATGAGGTTTTTGAAGCGGGTATCACCCTTTTAGGGCCGGAGGTCAAATCGCTCCGGGATGGACGAGCCAATCTGGTGGATGCCTATGCCAAGATACAAGACGGTGAGGTCTATCTCAACCATATGCATATCACACCCTATGTGTACGCCCATCACATGGAATTAGATCCCCAAAGGCCTCGAAAGTTGCTTTTAAATAAAACAGAAATCAAGCGACTGATCGGCAAGACCAAAGAAAAAGGGTATTCATTAATTCCCTTGAAGGTCTATTTTTCCGGAAGTTGGGCTAAGGTGGAATTGGCCCTTGCCAGGGGAAAGAAAAAGATCGATAAAAGAGAGACCATTCGGGAAAAGGATTTAAAGAGGGAAATGGCCCAAGAACGAAAAAAGCGGGAATATTGACTTGGCATTTTAAATGGCTATAATATCAGTAGTTGCTTTTCAAACCTCCCACCCTTCCAACCCCTTGGGGGCGAAACGGTTTCGACGGGGATAAAGAAACTTAGGTTGCATGTCGAGGTTCCATCTGCTCGTAAAACAGGTGGGGTTAAACACAAACGCAGACGATTATGCGTACGCCTTAGCGGCTTAAGACCGCTAACGTCCTGTCTCTCCAGCCTACGGGATTGAACAGGGCGCCATTTTAGTAGGATAGCCGAACCGATAAACCTGTGTATCGGGGAGGCGAATCTTTTAACAGGGTAGTCCTTCGGCAACTTGGTCCGGTAGGGAGCCAAAGGGCGAATAAAAATATCGGACTATGCATGTAGATGCCTAAGTGGAATATTTTCGGACGGGGGTTCGACTCCCCCCGCCTCCACCATTCGACTCGGAGAAAAGTGGATCCAGATTTATACGAGACGAATGGTGTCCTGAGAAGATGAACGAAGTGAGTGTGTCGAAGGGCAGATTTCCTCCTCTCTCATGGCAGGCCAGAAAAATAATCATATTTCAATTGAATGGTTCGTTTATATACTTCAATGCAGTGACGGGTCCTATTATGTCGGCCACACTGAAGACCTGAAATCAAGAATTGCAGCGCATAACAGAGGGGCAGGTGCAATTTATACAGCATCTCGTACTCCGGTAGTTCTGAAATACCATGAATCCCATCCAACCAAAGAATCTGCAGTTAAACGAGAAGCTCAACTTAAGAATTGGTCTCGTGCCAAAAAATAGGCCCTTATCAGCGGGGATATCCCCAATCTAAAGAAATTATCTAAATGTCGCCATGGACATCCCATTTAGTAAATAATGCTGTCGTATTAGAATGTTATCTCAAAAGCCCATCAGGTAGAGCCTTTGCTAAAAAACGTCTGTAATATTTTAATTTGCACCCTCAAAAACACCCAATGGGCTACTTTTTTCAACCTGTTTCATTTTTCAGCAAAGGTGGCGAACCCATCCCAAGATCACTAACACTTGGGAGACCTAAATCTCAAACAGCACCAACAATTCCTATCGCTCCATTTGTTGGAGTAGACCAGGATGGCATCCGCGCTGGATATCCTCCGGAGTTTGTGGAACATGTCAGATGTTGTAAATACCCTCAATTTGTATATGATAGGCTTCCACTAAGTACCGTGAATGAATCATTCTTAAGGCTAGATCAAATGCAATCAATTGGGAAACACCATGATTCATTTGAACTCACTGAATATTGTTTAAGTGAAGAAGCGATGAGCATTATAGATGAATGGATTACGTGGATTTTAACGGGAATGTTACCAAGCAGTGGAATACTCTACGATGTCAGAAGAGATTTTCTTGAAACATAAACTATGACAATCTCGTAAAAAGTCGTCACCCCGGCGAAGGCCGGGGTCCAGAGTCCCTGTAACTATTTGAAAAGACTGGATTCCGGTCTTCACCGGAATGACAAAAATAAGTGTTTTTCGACTTTT
>JAFGGA010000125.1 GCA_016930835.1 Deltaproteobacteria bacterium | reverse complement strand
GAGACCGTAAGCTAGAAAAAAATAATTTTTTTCTAATGGAGAAATATTTTCTCTTGACTTACTTTCTCATAGGCGTCATTCCGGCGAAGGCCGGAATCCAGTGGCTTTTCAGCGCGACGAACCGTGAATACTATTTTGCGACTTCTAATAAGTAATTGTTTTTCAATGACGTCCACAATAGGTTTCATTTCAGGTATCTCTTTTCTCGATTGAGAAAGGAGGTTTAAGGATTTCCTTTTACATCCCCCCGTACATTTTCAACCACTCGTCCAATGGTTAAATCCTGATAGATAGTGACCTCTTCGACCCTCCCATCGCTCCGGGTTCGGTAACACATATTGGGCTCAGCCAAAAGAGGAAAATATTCTCCCCCCACATCCTGATATAAATCACACTGCATTAGACCTTCATCAAGGTGTTCAACAGGCACGATGCCGAGCAAATCATCTTTCTCTATAACCTTATATGCCCCGTTCTCCGATCGATATCCAACCAAATCGCAAGAAAAATGATGGAGATACACATCCGCATCCAAGGTATATAATTCGCCCTTAACGGATTCATAGACCTCGCCGTTTTTCATGATCAATTTTTTTCCGGATGTAAGGATCGGCCTCCATGCGGTCAGATTGTCCGGATTGTGAGTATAAAGCATATTATAGACAGGGGCATTCGCAATGTCCGCATAGTCCGTATGGACCACACTGTTCTTTCTGGCCACATCGTGTATGACCACCGAACCTTCATAGGCGGATATGGCCCTTTCATATCGTTCGCGACTCCAAGTCCTTTCAATAAAATCATTGATATCACCAAAAATAATCGAATCCTTCTCAAATTGATCTCGGCTGATGGAGTCAAACCTTTGGGGGCGGTATTCTTCATAAAGCGCCTTCCAAAGCGAGGGCTTATAAACCGTATCCGAGCTGAAAAAGAGACTGTTTCCTTCCGTCATAAACTTGAAGGCAATGGTCGGCACCCCATGCCAGGCCGCGGACTTAACGGCCTGGACGGTCAACCCGGCCTCATCATCATGGTAGATATTCTGATCTCCTTCATAAAAAACGGCTGAATGAAACGGGTAGTAACTTTCAGGTTCCACCCATTCTCCGGTTTCATCATCTTTATATAGGAGACGGGGGCGATTTGCCGCCGGATTGATAATGATCTTGGCCTTGTCAGGGCCGATAATATTCCCCTGCCGGTCTTCAACCACATAATAAAATAGATTATCCTTGTTTGACCTGAGATTAATGCGGTATTTACTCCTTGGCCCAATAACCACTTCATCAACATAATCTTCATAGGGAATGTCGATAATGCGTTTTGAATCACCGGACAACGAGCGCTCCAATGCCCCTTTGGAATTTTTGGCATATTCCTCATGAATGACCTCTGAAGATATCAGCCTGACCTTATGTTTATAAAGAGGATTGTAATAAGTAAAAAGCACGATATCCGTAAACCAACGTTTATGATCTTCGTGGGAATGGGTGGCGAAAATGCCCTTGATTTCAGCGATACCCTTGTAACCCAAATGGGGAAAAATGGGTGTCCCGCACTCCAGTAGATAAACATTCCCGTTTACCGTAACCAGATAGCCGCTGCTTTCTCCCATCATGGAAAACGGGCTTGTATTCCCCAAGACCTCAAACAAGATGTCATTCATAAATTAAAATATTTCCTATTCAAGATTAATATTACGATAAATTATATAAAATTATTCGATGGAAGTAAATACGTCAAACAATTATTCACCCCCTTCCGGTCAAAAATGGATAGGTAGAGATTGTGGGAGATCTTTTGTGATATATGAACTATTTCAAGCTATCGTTATGTCCGTTGCATCAAGAAATTTTAACATTGTAAGTGACAACCGGCGTGGAAATTCCTTTTACCTTGATTTCACCCATGTGCTCCGCCTCCACCATATGACACACGCGGCTATAGGTCCTTTGACTGACCAAGATCTGTCCGCCCTTTGCCAATGATTCCAGACGCGCCGCCACATTCACCTGATTTCCGATTACCGTATAGTCTCTATGGATATCAGATCCGATATTTCCTACCGTCATATAACCGGTGTTGATCCCGATACCGACACCTAGATCATATCCATACTGATTCCATTCATGCTTTAGGTCAAACACCTTTTTTTGCATATCCATGGCCATTCCGACGGCTTTTTGGGCATGATCCGTCATGTCAATAGGATCTCCGAAAAATACCAACATGCCGTCCCCGATAATCTTATTCAGGGTTCCATCATAATCATGGATGAGCTTGATCATTTCGGAGAGATATCGCTCCAAGAGATAAAACAGTTCTTCCGGCTCAAGATTGTCCGTCAGCGTCGAAAATCCTCTGATATCGGAAAATAAGACCGTCATCATTTTTCTTTTCGGCTCGGCATTTAAAAAATCTTTACTGGTCAAGATCTTTTCCGTAAGCTTCGGGGACAGGTACCGCCGCAATTCATCATATCTTCTCAGGGCCTTTACTTGTTGATCCACCTTGGCCTTCAGATCATTATTAAAAACCTCTAATTTCTTCTGCGCGCTGATAAGCGCGGCCGTGCGCTCATCCACTCTTCGTTCAAGGGTTTCATTATATTCCTCCAAGAGCTTTTTGGCTTTGCTCAACTCAAGGTTGGTGCATTCAAGGTCTTGATAGGCCCTGTCTCTGGATCTCACGGCCTTCCGCAGCTGATTAATGGTTTCAATCAAGTCATGGTCGGATTTCCCTGGAATATTAGGGGTCTTGAATATCTGAGAGAATCGATCGATCAATGAAAAGCGATCATAGACAATCTCCAGAATAAAATAGGGCGCGTTAAAGATTTCCCCCTCCTTTATGATAATGCGATCATCCACGCGAACGGTCTCCGTAACCAAAACGGCTTCCCGTTTCCCGTTCTGGCTATTGGAATCTTCGCGGATTTCCGAGTATTTTCCCAGATAGCACCTTTGCCCATTTACAGTCTCGGGCTCCATAAGCACCTTTTTACCCACAATCCTACACTCATGGGTAGAAGGATCCAGAATCGTTAAGAAATCCCCATCCATTTCAACACCAAGGTGATATCGAGAAAATTCAGGCTCATTTTGTAAAAGAGATACGGGATCGTAAGGATATAATCTTTGTTTGGCCAAGGCTGGGCTGAGCCCCCATATGGTGGGGATGGAAGAGATCATCCCGCGTCGGAAAGGATCGCTGATATAGTCCTTTTGAACGTCAAAATCATCATGGTACCGAACCCGGATGGTTACACGAATCTTACCCAGGGCACGGTCATACGAAGGTGGAATGACCACGTCAATGGTCTTGGTATCGTTGAAATTCTCATTAAAAAAAGGTAACCGGTTGTAGCCGTCATCCGGACTAGCAAAAATTCTCGTGAAATATTCATAGCGCCCCCAGGATCGCAACGCCGCGGAAGAGGCCCCGCAATTGAAATAAAAATAGACTTCTCCTGACATCTCCTTGGCCTTACGAAAGATCTGTTGAAAATTCTCCCACGTGGTCCACTCATCCTCGTTCAAGAAAAAATCATCCGGAGAACCATACCGACCACTGGGGTACGACAGCCCCTCAAACAATGTATCATGATGGCCTAGTATGCTCTTTAAATATGTGGCTATTATCTTGATATTACGATTGCTCATGCAGTATAATCGAGTCATCAAAAAGCCTCCATAAGAGTATTAATAAGCTTTCAATGATATTATCTTATTCTCTAAATGAGAAAATTAGTTTTTTATTTTATAAAAGTCAAATATTTTATAGCCATATAATAACATCCCAATGATATTGGCGTTTTCTTGATTCAAGGGTTCATTTTCGGCTTGACATTAAGACAAGGTCATATAGAATCCATTTCCTATCGGGACGTAGCGCAGTCTGGTAGCGCACCTGAATGGGGTTCAGGGGGCCGCTGGTTCAAATCCAGTCG